>NZ_LATC01000002.1:0-136430 GCF_001414075.1 Mycobacterium sp. UM_11
ATGTGTATAAGAGACAGGACCCGGTGATGCTGGACCTGCTGCGCTGGCACGGCGCCGAAGAGGTCGAGCACAAGGCCGTCGCGTTCGACACCATGAAGCACCTGCGCGCCGGGTACTGGCGCCAGGTGCGCACCCAGTTGCTGATCACGCCGGCGCTGCTGTGGCTGTTCGTCCGCGGCGTGCGGTTCATGTACTCGGTCGACCCGTATCTGCCGCCGGGCACCAAACCGCGCTGGCGCGACTACTTCAGCGCGGCGCGGCGGGGCCTGGTGCCCGGGCCCTTCCAGTTCCTGCGGGTCATCGGCGCCTACTACACGCCGAGTTTCCACCCGTCCAAACTGGGTGGGGTGGGGCGCGCGGTCGACTACCTGGCCCGATCACCGGCAGCCCGCGCCGCGCACTGAGCATCGGAGAGTACGCACGAATGACCCAGTCCACCAACGTAATCGCCTCCGACGGCGTGTCCTTGGCCGTCCACGCCCACTCGGAGCTCGATCGGGGGCGCCCGACGATCCTGGCGATCCACGGCTACCCGGATAACCACCACGTGTGGGACGGCGTTGCCGACGCGCTCGGCGACCGCTACAACTTCGTGGCCGTCGACGTGCGGGGCGCCGGTGAATCGTCGCGGCCGAGGCGCCGCGCGGGATACCGCCTGCCGCAACTGGTTTCGGATATCGGCGCGGTGATCGACAGCCTCGGGGTGGACCAGGTTCACCTGATAGCGCACGACTGGGGGTCGATCCAGGCCTGGGCGGCGGTCACCGATGACGCGGTGATGGGCAGGGTCGCCTCGTTCACGTCGATCTCGGGGCCGCACCTGAACTATGCGGGCAAGTTCCTGCGGTCCGCCCGCACGCCCCGCGGCGTGTTCGACGTGCTCAAGCAGGCGTTGGCGTCGTCGTACATCTGGTTCTTCCTGTGCCCGGGGGTGCCCGAGGTGGCGATCTGGACCCGGGCCAGCGTCACGGTTTTCGCCGGGGTCGAACTCATCGGCCGGCCACGTCGGACCGACCGACGGCGCGCGGCGACCACCCGGTCGACCCGCGACTACGTCAACGGGCTGAACCTGTACCGCGCCAACATGCCAGGGCCGTTCCTGGCGCCCGGGAAGCAGCTGCCGCAGACCAAGGTCCCCGTGCAGGTGTTGGTGGCGCGCATGGACTATTTCGTCTCGCCGCCCCTGCAGCGGTTCACCGGCTCGATACCGCCCCACGGTCGGGTCGTCGACATCGAGGGTGGCCACTGGGTGGTGTCCTCGCACCCCGACGTCATCGCCGGGCTCACGGCCGAGTGGGTCGACCAGAACACCGTTGGCGTAGGACAGTAGCCGTGGCACAGGCGATTTGGAACAGCCGACCCGCCGACCTGTACGGTCGGCCCAGGCGCGATCGCCTCTACACTGCGCTGTGGGGGGTGGGCACCCTCTTCGGCGGCTTGGCCTCGGCCTCGCGGTGGAGCCCGTCGCGGGTGCTGCCGGTGCGGCGGACCACCACCGCGGTGGTCACCAAGCGTGAAGTCCTCACGCCCGACGTGGTCGCCCTGACGCTCGCCGACCCGCAAGGCGGGTTGCTGCCGTCCTGGACCCCGGGCGCGCACATCGACGTCCGGCTGGCTTCGGGCCGCCGCCGCCAGTACTCACTGTGCGGTTCGCCGGGACGGCGCACCGACTACCGCATCGCGGTGCGCCGGATCGCCGACGGCGGTGGCGGCTCGATCGAAATGCACGACACCTTCGCCGTCGGCGACGCGATCGAGTTCGAGGGCCCCCGCAACGCGTTCTATCTCGTCACCGACGAGCGCGAGGTGCTGTTCGTGATCGGCGGCATCGGTGTGACACCGATCCTGCCCATGATTCGACTCGCCCAGCAGCACGGAATCGATTGGCGCGCCGTGTATGCCGGGCGGAGCCGGGAGTACATGCCGCTGCTCGACGAGCTGCTGGCGGTGGCGCCCGAGCGGGTCACGGTGTGGGCCGACGATGAGCGCGGCCGCATCCCCGCCGCGTCGGAACTGCTCGCCGGCGCGGGTCCGACGACGGCCGTCTACGTGTGCGGCCCGACCGCCATGCTCGAGTCGGTGCGCGTGCTGCGCGACCAACACGCCGACGCGCCACTGCATTACGAACGGTTCGGGCCGCCGCCCGTCGTCGACGGTGTCCCGTTCGAGCTCGAACTCGCCCGTTCGCGGCGGGTGCTCGCCGTCCCGGCGAACCGGTCGGCGCTGGACGTGATGCGCGACGGCGACCCGACGACGGCGTACTCGTGCCAGCAAGGATTCTGCGGCACCTGCAAGGTGAAAGTGCTTGCCGGGGAGGTGGATCGGCGTGGCCGCGCCACGGAGGGCGACGGCGAGATGCTGGTCTGCGTGTCGCGGGCCAAGGGCGATCGCCTGGTGATCGACGCCTGATCAAGCCGGGTAGGCGTGCACGAGCGCGCTGTTGAGTTTTGGCACGGCGTGGGTTAGCTCGTGTTCGGCGTCGTGAGCGATGCGGTGGGCATCCTCGAGGCTGGTGCGGGGATCGATGTCGAGTTCCACGTCGGCGTGCAGCTGGTGACCTATCCAGCGCATCCGGACGCTTCGCACACTGCGGACACCGGGCCGAGCGGCAAGGCACGCTTCGGCGATATCGACGAGCGCGGGGTCCACCGCGTCCATGAGCCGGCGGAAGATGTCGCGCACCGCGCGGTACAGCACCGCCACGATCGCCACCGTGATGATCATGCCGACGACCGGGTCCGCGATCGGGTAGCCGAGAGCAACACCGATCGCCCCGAAAAGCACTGCCAACGAGGTGAATCCGTCGGTTCGCGCGTGGAGGCCGTCGGCGACGAGGGCGGCCGAGCCGATGCGGCGGCCGATCCGAATCCGGTAGCTGGCCACGCCCTCGTTACCCAGGAAGCCGATCACGCCGGCCGCGGCAACCCAGCCGACGTGCTCGACGGCAACGGGGTGCATGAGCCGCAGGACCGCTTCGTAGCCGGCCACGATCGCCGACAGGGCGATCATGGTGATGACGAACAGGCCGGCGATGTCCTCGGCGCGCCCGTAGCCGTAGGTGTAGCGGCGGGTCGGCGCGCGTCGGCCCAGCGAGAACGCGATCGAGAGCGGCACCGCGGTCAGCGCGTCCGAGAAATTGTGAATGGTGTCGGCGGCCAGGGCGATGGATCCGGAAAGGATGGCGATCACCACTTGCATGGCGGCGGTCGCGCCCAGGCCAGCGAGCCCGATCTTGACGGCCCGGATGCCGGCGGCGCTGGATTTCAGCGCAGTGTCGACGCTGTCGGCGGCGTCGTGGCTGTGCGGGACGAGGGCGTGCGTGAGGATGCCGCGAAGTCCGTGGGCATGCCCGTGACCGTGGTCGCCGTCCGCGCTCATCCGCGTGTTGCCCGCTTATCTGCATGCATACGCAGATAATAAGCCACCTGGGCGGCTCAGGACCAGGGACCGGGGAAGCGGCCGTCCTGGTCCTGCACCATCACGATGTCCTTGCAGTCGCCGTTCAGGGCGGCGGCGTTCTCGCCCCGGCACACCAGCGTCCAGCCCGATATCCGCGCGAAGGGCCGGACGGACCAGGTGGTCGCGATCGGCTCGGTGGCGGGCAGGGCGAGGACCGCAAACGTGTTGCCGGCGTTGGTGATGTACAGGTGGTCTTCGAAGAACGCGATCTTGGCCACCGACATCTTCTTCGCCTCATCGTGTGTCTTCAAAAAGTCCCACTGCTGGCTGCGCAGGTTCCACACCCCGAAGCCGAATGAGGTGCCCTCCGAATCGTGGCCGTCGACAAACAATTTCCCGCCGGACAACGTCGCGGACAGCCCGCCGCCGGGAATGCGGTCGGAGTCGCCGACTTTGATGACGGCCTTGGCGTTCAGGTCGTAGAACATGGTCGAGAGCGCCGCGGGGTTGGCGGGATCCGAATGGGTGATCTTCACGAGTTTGTCGGGCCCATCGGACAATTCGGCGTCCACGCTGCGAATGTCGTTGTCCTGGAGGATCGGCTCCCCGCTGGGCCGGCGCAGTTCGGCGCCCGACGTCTTGGCCGGATCGGAGTTGCGTTGGAACGCCAGGACGTCCTGCCAGGCGCGCCCGGATTGGGGGTCGTTCCAGGGCATCGACAGGTCGGTGGGGGACAGGATCACCGTCCGCGGCGGCGACGTGGGGGCGCGGCCGTCGGTGAAGGCGTTGATCCACGCGACGCCCGCCGCGGTCGAGGACAGGCCCCAGTCCTTGGCCGCGCTGAGCTTCAGGTCGGGGGTGGGCGGCTGCAGTTCCTTGGTCGCCAGCGGTTGGCCGGCCTTGAAGTCGTAGGCATATGCGGTCGCCTTGGTGACTTCGGGTTGTTGCGCCTGCGCGGGTTTGACGGTCGTGACGAGGTAGACGACCTTCATGTCGTCGGCCGTGCCGGTCAGCGCGCAGATGGCGCCGGTGAGATTTTCGCCGGCGGGAACGGCCGGGACCGGCGGCGCGACGTATTGCCCGGTCTTGGTGTCGAAGATCTTGGGGCGGATGTCGTCGAGCGCGGATTTGCCGCCCGAATACTTGTCGGGGCAGCCGAAGTAGGCCGTGCCGCCATAGGTCTTCCAGTCCTTTTCCAGCGGACCCGTGATCGGCGCCGGCGACGGAACGGCGGTCGGCTTCGGCTTGGCCGACGAGGTGGTGGGGGTCGCCGCGGGCGGGGCCGCGGTCGCCGAGCAGGACGCGATGGCCAGGCAGGCGGCCGGCGCCACGAGGGCAAGCCCGTATTTGGGCATGGTTCGCCCAGTTGACGCCCGCATCGAAAACCCCCGTTAAGTTCGTGTAACCAAGGAGCGTAAAGCCGCCTCCGCACGCCCGCGACTTAAGGCGGCCTGCGTCACATGGGCGCCGGCTAGCGGTCGAATTCGATGGGCAGGCTCGTCGGGCCGCTCAGGCTCACCATCGGCTTCCACGGCACCGGTCCGGCCGTGCGCGGGTTGAGCAGGCGGCCGGCGATGACGTTCAGCGCCTCGGCGATCTCGCGGCGGGCCAGGTTGGCGCCCAGGCAGTAGTGCACCCCGCCGCCGAAGGTCAGGATGGGCGGCGCCCCCTCGCGGGTGATGTCGACGCGGTCGGGGTCGTCGTAGACCGCCGGGTCGCGGTTGGCCGCGGCGGTGTTGACCAGGACCATCGTTCCGGCCGGGAACAGGTAGCCGTCCAGCTCGGCGTCCCGCACCACCAGGCGAATGGTGCCGCACGCGATCGGGGAGTGCCGCATGGTCTCCTCGACCGCCCGCATCGCCAGCTCGGGGTGCTCCTTGAGCAGGCCCCATTGCTCGTGGTGCTCGCAGAGGACGTGCACCGACGCGGCCACCTGGTTGCGGGTGGTGTCGGTACCCGCCAGCAGGAGGCCGCCCGCGAGCATCCGCAATTCGGCGGTGTTCAGGCGGTCGCCGTCATCCTCCGCGCGAATCAGGTCGGAGAGCAGGTCGTCGGTCAGGCTGTGCCGCCGCCGCGCGACCATGTCGTCGACGTAGTCGTCGAGCTCGCCCCACGCGCGCATTACGACCGGCTCGACCTCGCGGATGTCGACGCTGAAGCTGAAGGCCTTGAAGACGTCGTCCGCCCACAGCGAGAACTGCCGCCAGTCCTCGCGCGGGGCGCCGAGCAGCGCGCAGATGATCGGGACGGGATAGGGCCGGGCGAGGTCGGTGACGACGTCGCAGCGGCCCGCGTCGATGACCGTGTCGATCAGCCCGTTCATCACCTCGACCATGGTGTCGTGCAGGCGCAGGGTCGCGCGGGGCGTGAACGCCTTGGACGTCAGGCTACGCAGGCGATGGTGCTCGTCGCCCTCCAGGCACAGCAGGCTGTTGATCACCTTGTCCCACAGCGGGCCCGACGTGACGCCCTGGGCGAGCAGATTGATCCCGGGCGGGATCTGGAAGCGAGCGTCGCGCAGCACCGAGCGGACCAGGTGATAGGAGAGGACTTCCGGGCCGTGCGGTCCGATGGCGACCGGCGCCTGCCGCTGCGCCGCCTGCAGGCGCGGATAGACCTCGGCGGGCGATTCCTCGGCACCGTACGCCAACGTGGGCAGGTCGGCATCGAAAACACTGGTAGGAGCGGTACCGACGGTCATGGCGGTCTCCTAGCGACAACTTTCACACAATGTATGGCCGCCCTGGGGGAGTGTCAACGACATTGGGGTTCAAACCCGCCAGCCGCCATACGAAAAGGACGCTATGTGTGGCCAGCGTGGCGGCGGCTAGCCGCGTCGCCTGCCGCGGACCAGCTGGCCGCCGATCAGGGCGACCGCGAACGCGCCGCCGGTCACTCCCGAAATGAGCAGGGGCAGTTGGCCGTTCGAACCCCACAGGAAGCCCGCCCACAACCCGGCCGCCAGCACGGCCAGCCCGACGCCGCCCTGGAACACCCCCTGCGCGCTGGCCTGATGATCCTCGTCGACCAGCCCCGAGATCCAGGCCTTCCCGACGCCGTCGGTGCAGCCGGTGAACATTCCGTAGGCGCCGATCAGCAGCCACGCCGTCACCGCGTCGGTGGTCAGCCCCAGCCCCACGTAGCCGATCGCGAAGAAGGTCAGCCCGACGCCGAACAACGCCGGCCTGCCGATGCGGTCGGCCAGCGAGCCGGCCGGGTAACTGGCCAACGCGTACACCGCGTTGTATCCGACGTAGGCCAGGATCACCCCCACCACCGAGAAGCCGATCTCGTTGAGCCGCAACAACAACAGGGCGTCAGGAAAGTTCACCACGCTGAAGGCGACCAGCAGCGCCGTCACCCGCCAGTACGGTCGCGGCAGCGAGCGCACCCCGGCCCACATGGACTCGCGCTTTTCTCGCGGGGCGCGCCGGCCGCGCTCGCGCACGAGGAAGACCAACGCCACGGACAGGACGGCGGGCACGATGGCGACATACAGCAACGGCGGGATCCGGTGGTCCAGCAGCTCGTAGCCCGCCAACCCGAGCAGCGGGCCCACCACCGCGCCGAAGGTGTCCATCGCGCGGTGGAAGCCGAACACCCGGCCGCGCAGGGCGTCGGGCACGTCGGCGACCAGCAGCGCGTCGCGTGGGGCACCGCGCACGCCCTTGCCGAGCCGATCGACGACGCGGCCCGCCAGCACGCCCGGCCACGCCCCGGCGACGGCGACGATGACCTTGCCGAGCGCCGCCATCCCGTAACCGGCGGCGATCAGCGGGCGCCGCGCGAACCGGTCCCCGAGCGGGCCCGCCGCCAGTTTCGTCAGTGACGCCGCGCCCTCGGCCGCGCCCTCGACGGCTCCCACCACGGACGGTGGCGCGCCCAGCACAGCCGTCAGGTAGATCGGCAGCAGCGGGTACAGCAGCTCGCTGGCGGCGTCCTGCAGGAACGAGACCCCGGAGAGCACCGCGACGTTGCGGGTGAGCCAGCGGGGCCTCGCGTCGGTTTCACCCTTGCGCACGAAGCCGCACCATCCGCGTCGTCGACGTCTCGTCCAGCTCGACGACATCGGACCGCGACCGCAGGAAATCACTGAACGAGCGGAACCCCAAAGACCTTTCGCTGAACGACGGGTCCATCCGCTTCATCTGTGCCTTCACCGCGGAGTTGTGCAGCCAATCGACGTCGTCCTTGTCCAGGCCGATCTGCAGCGCGCGGGTCAGCAGCGCCGTGGCGGCGGCCTGCGGATCGGGCGGCTCCGGTTCCTCCGGCTGCGCCGCCTTGGCCTTTCCGGTCCGCCGTTTCGCCGGCTTCGCCTCGGCTTCCGCGGGCTCGGGTTCCAAGGCAGGAACCCCGGGCAGCGAGTCGTAGATGACGAACTCGTCGCAGGCGGCCGCGAGCGCCCGGCTGGACGCGCCGGCCACCCCGATGCCCACCACGTACCGCCCGAGGCGCTTGCAGCGCTGCGCCAGCGGGATGTAGTCGGAGTCGCCGGCCACGATCACCACGTGGGTCAGGTCGGGCAGCCGGAACATGTCCTCGACCGCGTCCACCGCCAGCCGGATATCCGCACCGTTCTTGCCGTAGGCCGCCGCGGGGAACAGCTGCACCAGGTCGACCGCGCGGGCCACCAGCTGCCCGCGATACCCGGCGTTGATGTCCGCCGACCAGTCCGCGTAGGCCCGGGTGAGCACCAGCGTCCCGAACGACGACGCGAAGTCGAGGATCGCCGCGACGTCGACCGTGGCCCGGTCCAGTCGCTCGGCGTACTGCTCGAGCCCCTTGGCCTTATCGCGCTGGAACGAGTTGCGGCCGTGCACCTGGTCATATCGCGAGATCACGATGTTGTCGAAGTCGAGGTAGACGGCCACGCGGGCCGCAACCGGTTCGGTCATGGGCTAAATCATCGCTGAGGCGTCCGGCACTGCGGCGCCCGGAAGCGGTTTCCGTCACGATTCGGCCGTAATCGGTGCCGGAGTGGGTATCCCCGGGGCCATGAACGAGTTGAAGTATCTGGAGCTGCACGGCGATCGCGTCGCGTACCGCGACGAGGGCGACGGCGAGGCGCTCCTGCTCATCCACGGCATGGCCGGTAGCTCGGAGACCTGGCGGTCGGTGATTCCGCCGCTGTCGAAGAAGTTCCGCGTGATCGCGCCCGACCTGCTCGGGCACGGCGAGTCGGCGAAACCCCGCACGGACTATTCGCTGGGGGCATTCGCGGTCTGGCTTCGCGACCTGCTCGACGAGCTCGGCGTGAGCCAGGCCACCCTGGTGGGCCAATCGCTGGGCGGCGGGGTCGCGATGCAGTTCGTCTATCAGCACCCCGACTACGCCAAGCGGTTGATCCTGATCAGCAGCGGCGGCCTGGGTCCCGACGTGGGATGGGTGCTGCGGCTGCTTTCGGCGCCCGGCGCCGAGCTGGTGTTGCCGATCATCGCGCCGAAGCCCGTGCTGTCCATCGGCAACCGGCTGCGGTCCTGGATGAAGAGCGCCGGCATCCAGTCGCCGCGCGGGGCCGAGCTGTGGAGCGCCTACTCGTCGCTGTCCGACGGCGACACCCGGCAGTCGTTCCTGCGGACGCTGCGGTCGGTGGTCGACTACCGCGGCCAGGCGGTCAGCGCGCTCAGCCGGCTGCGGCTGCGGGAGAACCTGCCGGTCATGGCGATCTGGGGCGAGCGCGACGGCATCATCCCCGTCGATCACGCGTACGCCGCGCACGAGGCCCGCACCGACGCCAGGCTCGAAATCCTGCCCGACGTCGGGCATTTCGCGCAGGTCGAGGCGCCGACCCAGGTCGTGGAGCTGATCGAGGACTTCATCGCGAACGGTGAGCGCCACGAGAGCGACAGCGAGCGGCTACCGCTGTGACCTACGCGCCGCGGTAATCCACCTGCCAGTGCTTGATGCCGTTGATGAACGACGACCGCAACCGCTCCGGCTGTGCGAGCGGGGTCAGGTCGGGTACGAGATCGGCGAGCGCGTTGAACATCAGATCGATCGTCATGCGCGCCAGGTTGGCGCCGATGCAGTAGTGCGCCCCGGTGCCGCCGAAGCCGACGTGGGGGTTCGGGCTGCGCAGGACGTTGAACGAGTACGGGTCGTCGAAGACCTCTTCGTCGAAGTTGGCCGAGCGGTAGAACAGCACCACCCGCTGGCCCTTCGCGATCCGGACGCCGCCGAGCTCGGTGTCCCGGCGCGCGGTGCGCTGAAAGGCCGTGATCGGTGTCGCCCAAAGGATGATCTCGTCCGCCGCGGTCTTGGGCCGCTGAGCCCTGAAAAACTCCCACTGCGCCGGGTAGTCGGTGAAGGCCATCATGCCCTGGGTGATCGAGTTGCGGGTCGTCTCGTTTCCGGCGACGGCCAGCGTGACCACGAACATGCCGAACTCCGCCTCCGACAGGTGCTGGCCCTCGGCGTCGGCCCGAACCAGCGTGGTGACGATGTCGTCGCCGGGGTTCTCCCGCTTGCGGGCCGCCAACTGCATTGCGTACCACATCAATTCGCCGGCGGAGGTCAGCGCGTCGTTTCCGGCGAACTCCGGGTCGTCGCTGCCGATCATGTTGTTGGTCCAGTCGAACAGCTTGTCGTAATCCTCCTGCGGCACCCCCAGCAGCCCGCAGATCGCCTGCAGCGGTAGCTCGCAGGCCACCTGGCGGACGAAGTCCCCCGAGCCCGCCGCCGCGGCCTCGGTCACGATGCGGCGCGCCCGCTCGGAAAGCCCGGCCCGCAGCCGCTCGACCGCGCGGGGCGTGAAGGCCCGCGAGACGATCTTGCGCAACCGGCTGTGTTCGGGGTCGTCCATCATGATCATCGACGCCCGCCCCGCCTCGATCTGCCCGTCCGCCAGGTCTTCTCGGTACCGCGGGACGATCGACTTGGTGGCCGAGGAGAAGACGTCGCTGCGCAGCGAGACATCGCGGACGTCGCGGTGCTTGGTCACCACCCAGTAGCCGCCGTCGCCGAACCCGCCCGCGCCGGGCGCCTGCTCGTTCCACCAGATCGGTTCCGTCGCGCGCAGTTCGGCGAACTCCCGCACCGGGAGGCGGTGGGCATAGATGTCGGGGTCGGTGAAGTCGAAGCCGGGCGGGAGGTTCGGCGTGGCCATCGGCTTCCTCCTCGGACGCGCTTGGGATCGGTAGCAAACCCGACGTGGCTTACTGCCAGCACCATAAAGCCGAGCAATGAAGAAAAGAAGGCTCCATGAAAATCACGGCGATAGTGGCGGCGGGCCTCGCGGCCGGCGCGCTGGCAACGGCCGCTTGCGCGCAGGCCGAGATCGCGGCGGCGCCCGTCGCGACCCACTCCTATCCGTTGGCCCCGCCGGCCGACCCGGAAGCGGAAGTCGCGGAGCTGCAGCAGCAGGTGTCCGACCTGCACGACAACTGGGACAACCTCACCCCGGCGCAACGCCAGCAGCGGCTGACGCAGCTGCAGCAGCAGGCCACCAGGGTGTCCAATGACACGCAGAACCTGCCGCCGGAGCAGCGGCCCGGCGTGGAAATGCGGCTGCTGCAGACCATGTTCGAGCTGTTCGACCTGGTGCGAAAGGCCCAGGGGCCAAACCAACCTTGCTACTTCCCGGCCTGCCTGCCCGGTCTTTAGCCCGTCTCGATTCGGCTGGGCGGCGCCGCGGTTTCGCGCCCACCGAGGTTGGTGGCCGCGGTCACCACCGCCCGCTCGATCTGGCGTAGCGCATGCACAGCGGTGAGCAACCGCCGGGTATCGGGCCCCTCGCGCTGCCGCGCCAGGGTCTCGGCGGCGTCGAGGTCGTCGGCCGCGGACACGATGGTCGGTGCGCGGCCGGTGCCGATGGCGGCGGCCAGCGCGTCGATGTTGCGCCGAGTCTGTGCCGCCGCGGCCGTGAACGCCTGAGCAACGGGTTCCGAGGCCACCGGACCCCGGTACTGCTCGCTGCTGCGCGCCAGGCTGCGGCCGTAGCGGTCGCATGCGGCGAAGATGCGCAGCGCCCGGCGAATGCTGCGCCGGCCCGCGAGGCCGGCGACCCCGGCCAGCAACGGTTTGGCGGTGACCCGGAACTGCTGCAGGTCCCGGTCCAGCTGGCGCGCCCGCTCCGACGGGCTGACGCCCTCGTCGTCGCCGAACATCGTCGCGGCGGAGGCGTCGATCAGCGCCGACAGGCTGGCCAGGAACGTGCGGGTGTCGTCGCGGATCGCGGCGCGGGTGTGCGTCGGCAGCACGACGATGGCCACGGTGGCCCCGATGACCGCACCGAGCGCGGTCTCTTCGATCCGCAACATCAATACGCCGAACGAGAATTGGCCGAGCAGGCCGTACAGCAACGCCAGCATGGTGGTGATCCAGAAGGTCATCAGGCTGTAGGTGACCGTCATGAAATAGAACGCGCAGAACAGGCAGACGAAGATCCCGGCCAGCGCGGCCGTCTTGTCGCCGGCCAGCAGCGAGGCCACCAGCACGCCGCAGGGCACGCCCAGCAACGTGCCGAGCAGGCGTTGCCAGCCCTTGGTCAGGGTCTCGCCCCACGAGTTGGTGCCGGCGAAGATGACGAACGCGGCGATCACCGCCCAATACCAGCGGGCCGGCGACACCAGCTCGCCGGCGACGATGGCCAGCGACGCGGCGACGGCGACCTGGATGGCCTGCCGGGTGGTCGGCCGCAGGCCCTCGGGCGGCGCCTCCTCGGCGGGCCCGTCGGTCGCGTCCGTGCCGTCGGACGCCGGCGGCCGCTCGCTTTCCGTGCCGTCCGGGGTGCCGGTGGCGGCGTGGTCGACGATGGCCCGGACGTCGGCGGTCGCGGTGGCGGCGTTGATTATCGCCAGGGCGAGGCGGCGCACCGCGGCGCCGCCGGAATCGTCGTCGTTCTGCGCGTCCAGCAGCCGCCGCGCCTGGTCGGCGGCGCGCCGAAGGCCGTCGGGTTCGGGCAGGCGGATCGCCCGCGCCAGCCCTGACAGCGCGCCGACGAGCGCGGCCCGGGTCGGGGCGGGGATGGCGGTCGGGGTCTGTGCGGCGAGGGCCGCGGCGCGCCGGCCGGCCGTGGCCACCCACTCGATGGCCAGCTCCGCGTCGAGCAGCCAGGGGGCCAACTGTTCGGCCGTGACGCCCGGCCACAGCATGGCCGGGTCGGCCTTGTCCTCGATCTGGCTCTGCACCATCAGCGCGGTCTCGTTGAGCCGCAGCGTGCGGGCCCGCATGCGGCGCCGGCGCCGTTCATCGAGGCGGCCCGTGCGCACGGCCTCGGCGGTGGTGTCGACGACGATCGCCATCCGCGCCCGTAATGCCCGGATGGTCGCCCGCAGCACGCGCTCGGGCCGGTCGGGCATGACGTAGGTGGTCATCACGAACGTGCACACCGTGCCCACCGCGACCGCCCCGATCATCCACGGCAGCTCCGAGACGCTCGCCCGCAGGTACAGCGTGAAGAAGTAGGACATGAACGCGACCATGCCCAGTGCGCGGCCGCGCGCGCCGAAGCGGCGAATGTAGGCGGCGGTGAAGACGACGACCACGAACACCGCGTCACTGATCACCGGGTGGGGCGCGAGCGCCGCGGCGGCGGTGATGGACACGGCGGCGGGCACGGGCAGCAGCGCCATGGTGATCCGCTGCTGGCGCGGGTCCGGTTCGTTGACCGATCGCGACGCGACCATGGTGATGACGACGCCGAGCAGGGCGACCGTCAGTGGCTGTCCCGTCGCCCGGGTCAGGAGGTAGAGGGCCAGCAGCGAGCAGCCGAGCGCGGCCGTCGTTCGCGTCGCCATGCGCAGCCGCAGCAGACCGGGATCGGAGCCGATCAGCCAGTTGCGGGCTTGCTCGTAGAGCACGGGCCTCCCTTCCCAACCTGCCGAACGCGTCATGGTTACCCGAAGTTCGACACCGGCTAGTCTTCGACATCGTGACAGCGCCGACGCGGGCCAAGCTGGCCGACGGCCGTGACCTGCTGTTCTTCGCGCTGCCCGGGCACCGCCCGACGCCCGTCGAAGATCGCAGGCCCCTGCCCGCGCGCGACGGGCAGCGTACCGAGTTGCGGTTCGACCGAACGACGGGGCAGTGGGTGATCGTCGCCGCGCTGCGGCAGGACCGCACCTACAAGCCGCCCCCGGACCAGTGCCCGCTGTGCCCGGGACCGACGGGATTGACCAGCGAGGTGCCCGCCCCGGACTACGACGTCGTCGTGTTCGAGAACCGGTTCCCCAGCCTGTCCGGCACCGGCGCGGCGCTCGCGCCCCCCGGTGACGGTTTCGTGTCCGTCCCGGGTCAGGGCCGCAGCGAGGTGATCTGCTTCTCCAGCGACCACACCGGATCCTTCGCCGGGCTGGCACCGGCGCATGGCCGGCTGGTCGTCGAGGCGTGGCGGCACCGCACCGGCGAGCTGATGACCACGCCGGGCGTCGAGCAGGTGTTCTGCTTCGAGAACCGCGGCGAGGAGATCGGCGTCACGCTGACCCATCCGCACGGCCAGATCTACGGCTACCCCTATCTGACCCCGCGCACCGCCGCCATGCTCGGGCAGGCCCGCGAACACCGAAACCGCCACGGCACCAACCTTTTCGGCGACCTGCTGGCCGGCGAAGTCGCCGACGGCGGCCGCATCGTCGCGCGCGACGACCTGTTCACCGCGTTCGTGCCGTTCGCCGCGCGCTGGCCCGTCGAGGTGCACATCTACCCGAACAGGTTCGTGCGCAACGTCACCGAACTCGACGGCGACGAGCTGGACGCCTTCGCGCGCGTCTACCTCGACGTGCTGCGGCGATTCGACCGGATGTATTCGGCACCGCTGCCCTACATTTCGGCGTTGCACCAGTACGCCGACACCGACGCCCAGGCCGACGGCTACTTCCACGTCGAGCTGATGTCGATCCGGCGCAGTGCCACCAAGCTCAAGTACCTGGCGGCCTCCGAGTCCGCCATGGACGCGTTCATCAGCGACGTCACGCCCGAAAGCGTGGCCGGGCGACTGCGGGAACTGGGTTGACCGTCTCCTACGCCGCGCCAGGGCGGATCAACCTGATCGGCGAGCACACCGACTACAACCTGGGCTTCGCGCTGCCGATCGCCCTGCCGCAGCGCACGGTGGTGTCGTTCACCCCCGGCGGCGGCGACGCGATCAGCGTGGCCAGCGACCGCGCCGAGGGCCCGGTGCGCATTCCGCTGGACACCGCCCCCGGCGGCGTGACCGGCTGGGCCGCCTACGTGGCCGGGGTGATCTGGGCGCTGCGCGGGGCGGGCCACCCGGTGCCCGGCGGCGCGATGCGGATCACCAGCGACGTGGCCATGGGGTCGGGTTTGTCGTCGTCGGCCGCGCTGGAGTGCGCGGCGCTGGGCGCGCTCGCGGCGGCCGCCGGCGTGCGCATCGAGGCCAAAGACCAGGCGCGCCTGGCCCAGCGCGCCGAGAACGACTACGTCGGCGCCCCCACAGGCCTGCTCGACCAGTTGGCCTCGCTCTTCGCCCGGCCGGCCACCGCGCTGCTGATCGACTTCCGTGACCTCACGGTCGCGCCGGTGGCCTTCGACCCCGACGCCGCGGGCGTCGCGCTCCTGCTGATCGACTCCCGCGCCCGCCACAGCCACGCGGGCGGCGAGTACGCCGCGCGCCGCGCGTCCTGCGAGCGGGCGGCCGCCGATCTCGGGGCGGCCTCGCTGCGGGATGTGCAGGACCGCGGGCCGTCCGCCGTCACCGCGGTGCACGACCCCCTGGACGCCCGCCGCGCCCGCCACGTGCTGAGCGAGAATCAGCGGGTTCTCGATTATGTTGGCGCGCTTCGTGATTCGGACTTCGTCACGGCGGGGCGGATCTTCACCGCCTCGCACGCGTCCATGCGTGACGACTTCGGCATCACCACCGAACACATCGACCTGATCGCGGACACCGCCGTGCGGGCGGGCGCGCTGGGCGCGCGGATGACCGGCGGGGGGTTTGGTGGCTGCGTGATCGCGCTGGTGCCGGCCGAGCGCACCGGCGCGGTCGACGAGGCGGTGCGGCGGGCGGTGGCCGAAGCCGGCCTCGAACAGCCGGTCATCACCCGAACCCGCGCCGCCGCCGGCGCCGGTCCGGCCTGAGGCGCAAATTCCCGCCATAGCTGTAACGCGCTACGCGATAGCTGTAACGTAACGGCTATGCGGGGGATTACGTGCGCAGTGTGTGGCGCGGGCTTCTCGGCCCGGTCCGACGCGGTGTATTGCTCGTCGGCGTGCCGGCAGAAGGCGCATCGCGGTCGATCGGCGCGCCGGACCGCGGCGCTGCGGGAGACCGTTCGGCGAGACGCCGCGAGCCGTCGGGGCCAGACATCCGAGGTCGCCAGGTCGCTGCAACGTTCCGCCGCCAGTTCCATGCAACATGCGCGACAGCAGGTCGACCGGTCCGTCGAACTGTGTCGCACCTCGGAGCTTCGGCTGCAGGAAAGCGACGCCATCCGGCGAGCGGTCCTTCAGATGTCGCCGTCCAACTCGTCCGCGGAGCGTGCGTTGTGGCCTGGCAACTAGACGGACAGACGCCGGTGGTCGAGCGGGCCCTCGCGGGCGGAACCCCGCAGCGCGCCGGCTGGTTTCGCTTTCACTTCGAAGATCAGCGCTGGGAATGGTCCGAACAAGTGCAGCGGATGCACGGGTACGAACCCGGAACGGTGACGCCGACGACCGAGTTGGTCATCGGCCACAAGCACCCGGACGATCGCAACCAGGTGGCCGCAACCATCAACGACATGATCGAACGACGGGGGCCGTTCAGCACCAGGCATCGCATCGTCGACACCCGCGGCGACACGCACGAAGTGGTCGTGGTGGGTGATCAATTCTGCGACGCCAGCGGCGACGTCATCGGCACCCACGGCTTCTACGTCGACGTCACCCCGTCCGCCGACCGTGAGCGCGAGGAAAACATCAGCGCGCAGGTGGCCGAAATCACCGAGCGCCGCGGCGCCATCGACCGGACCAAAGGGATGCTGATGCTCGTCTACGGCGTCGACGAGGATGCGGCGTTCAACCTGCTCAGATCGCTTTCCCAGGTACGCAACATGAAGCTGGGAGCGCTCGCCGAACAAATCGCGCAGGACTTCTCCGAGCTGGCCAAGGAGGCCATCGCGTCGCGCTCACGGTTCGACCAGCGCCTGCTCACCGCGCACGAACGGGTGTCCGAGGCGTAGTCATTCGGCCGGCGTCAGCCGCACCGCTCCCAGGTGCATCCGGTCGACCGCCTCGGCGAACTCGTCGCGCGTCGGTATGCGTTGATCGCGAAACTTCAGCCCGATCATGCGTTGCGCGCGCTGGACACCGTAGGACTGCGCGCAGCGCAGGTAGAGATCCGAGACGATCTCGCGGTCGCGGATCAGCTCGCCCCGCATCGCGGTCGTCTTGCCGTCGAAGACGACCTGAGCCGGCGCGCCGCCGCGGAAGTTCTGCTTCCAGGGCGCGCCGGTCAGCGCGTAGAGGTCACCGTCGATCACGTGGGCGCTCACCGGGAGTGAGAACGGCCGGCCGGTCTTGCGCCCGGTGAAGCTCAGCACCATCAGCTGTTTGCGGGCTGGCCCGGCGAGCGGAGTGCGCAGCAGGAAACCCAACATCGGGTTGACGATGCGGAGCACGGCCGAGGGCGGGTGCCCGGCGTCTATCGCATACGACTGCTCTGTCATGCGCTTACCGTACGGCCAATCGCGTTCCTCGGGTGTGATGTCGCCGCGGAGCGGGGCCCCGCGGCGCCGTCACGTTCCTCAGGTGGTGATGGTGGTCTGGTCGTCGATGATGTTGGTGGCGTCCATCAACGGTCCCTGATCGGCCTGCGGGCCCTCGGCGTTGAGCTGGAGCACGTAGACCGCGCCCTGGCTGGGGATCACCACGGTTTTCTGCGCGATGACCCGGGTCGCGCCGCCCTTCTGATACGTGCCGGACAGCTGCCAGGCCTGGAAACCGCCGAGCGTGGACGCGACGCCGTCTCCGGAGCCCTGGTAGCCGGGCAGGTTCTGCACCTCTCCCGGGGCGTACTGGATGATCTTCGCCGGGTCGACGTTGCCGGAAAGCCTGGAGAACAGCGCCGAGATGGTCGGCGGGTCGGAGGGGTTGGTGGGCTGGGTCAGCACGATGCCGCCATACGACGTGCCGGCGTTCTGGTTGATCTGCCAACCGTTGGGCACCGGCAGGTCGACGTTCGGCCCGGGATCGCCGTGGTGCACGGGCGTCTCGGCGATGTTGTTGTCCTTGACGTAGTCCGCGATCGTGTACTTGGCTTTCGCGGCCGGTGCCGCGCTGGTCGCCGACGACGTCGCGGATGTCGACGTGGACGTGCTGGTCGAGGTCGACGATTGGCTGCCGGACTTGTGGTCGTTGCCGCAACCGACGAGCGCCAAACTCAGCGCCACGGAAATGGTTGCTGCCGTCAAATGTTTCATCAATCCAATCTCCCGAAAATTGGGGCCGGTACCAGCGCCGGCCACGCCGAAATGACAGTAGCCCAAATGGCGTGCGACTTTGCCGATATTTTTTTGAACTTCTGGGGTGGCCGCCCGGCAAATCGTTATCCAATTCGGCCGGAAAACGCCCACCCAATACCGAGTTGTCCAGTAAGAGACAGGTATGCGGTCACGAAGGGCCCTCGTCGCGCTGCTGGCGGCGTCGGTCGTCTTCATCGCGTTCGTCGCCGCGGCGCCGCCCATCGCGTACGACGGTGACCCCGCATTCGTGACCAATCCGGTCGACCACGTCGCCACGCTCATCGGCACCGGGACGGGCGGCGAGACGGTGGGGGAGATCAACAACTTCCCAGGAGCCACCGTGCCGTTCGGGATGGTGCAGTACTCACCGGACACGGTAGGCAACTACGCCGGCTACAACTACGACAACCCCCGCGCCACCGGCTTCAGCATGACCCATGCGTCGGTGGGTTGCGCCGCGTTCGGCGACATCTCAATGTTGCCGACCACCAACGGAATTGGCGTACAGCCCTGGAAGGGCTGGGAACGGATCGCCCACGACGACACCGAACAGGGCGTGCCGGGCTACTACACGGTGCGGTTCCCGCAGACCGGGGTCAAGGCGGAACTCACCGCCACCACCCGCACGGGCGTCGGGCGTTTCAGTTACCCGCGCAACGGCCGCCCCGCGCTGTTGGCGGTGCGCTCCGGCGCGTCGCTGGCGGGCAACTCCCGCGCCACCATCCAAATCGGGGAGGACAACACCACGATCACCGGCTGGGCCACCAGCGGCGGCTTCTGCGGCAAGAACAACACCTACACGGTCTATTTCGCCATGAAGTTCAGCCAGCCCTTCACCAGTTACGGGACGTGGGACGGTTTTTCGGTCTACCCCGGCGCCCGCGGCGCGAATTCCCCATACAGCGGCGGATACGTGCAATTCCCGGCCGGGACGGTGCTCGAGGTGCGGACGGCGATCTCCTACGTCGGGATCGAGGGGGCGCGGGCCAACCTGGCCGCCGAGGGCGCGGGGAGCTTCGACGACGTGCGCGCCGCGGCGTCGCGCGACTGGAACGCCAGCCTGTCGCGCATCTCCGTCGCCGGTCGCAACGCCGACAACCTCAACACCTTCTACACCGCCCTGTACCGATCGCTCCTGCACCCCAACACCTTCAACGACGCGGACGGGCGTTACATCGGATTCGACGGTGCGATTCACACCGTGGCCACGGGTCGCACGCAGTACGCCAACTTCTCCGACTGGGACACCTACCGGTGCCTGGCCGCCCTGCAGGCGCTGCTGTTCCCGGACCGCGCCGCCGACATGGCCCAATCGCTGGTCAACGACGCCGAGCAAAGTGGCGCCCTGCCGCGTTGGGCGTTCGCCAACGCCGCGACCGGCGAGATGAGCGGGGACAACGTGGTACCGCTCATCGTCAACCTGCACGCCTTCGGCGCCACCGACTTCGACACCAAGACGGCGCTGCGCTACATGGTCGACGCGGCCACGAAAGGCGGTGTGGGACTTAACGGTTACGTCGAACGGCCGGGGATCGACACGTACCTGCAATTCGGCTACGCGCCGTATTCGTATCAATTCCGCACCGACGGCTGGATCGCCGCCGCGTCGGTCACCCTCGAATGGTCGGTCGACGACTTCGCCATCGCGCGGTTCGCCGATTCGCTCGGTGACACGGCGACGGCCGCGGAATTCCAGGACCGGTCACAGTATTGGCAGAACCTGTTCAACCCGACCACCCGCTACATCTCGCCCCGCAACTGGACCAGCTTCTTCCGCGCCGGCCCGGCGTTCGTGGTGTCGCCCTCGGATTTCGGACAGGTCGGATTCGACGAGGGCAACGCCGCGCAATACGTCTGGTGGGTGCCGCACAACGTCGCGAGCCTGGTGACCGCCCTCGGCGGCCGCGACGCCGTCGCCGCCCGGCTCGACAACTTCACCAAGAAGCTCAACGTCGGCCCCAACGAGCCCTACCTGTGGGCCGGTAACGAGCCCGGGTTCGGCGTGCCGTGGTTGTACAACTACATCGGTCAGCCGTGGAAGACCCAGCGCACGGTCGACCGGGTGCGGGGCTTGTTCGGCCCGACGCCCGACGGCGAGCCGGGCAACGACGACCTGGGGGCGATGGCCAGCTGGTACGTCTGGGCCGCGCTCGGGCTGTACCCCAGCACTCCCGGAACGTCGATCCTCACCCTGAGCGCGCCGCTGTTCGATCGGGTGGTGATCTCGCTTCCCGGCGGCAAGACCATTCGGATGTCGGCGCCCGGGGCGTCCGGCCCGCACCCCCTCAAATACATCAGCGGCCTGCGCGTCGACGGCGTGGCCTCCGACCAGACGTCGCTGCCCGAGTCGTTCGTCCGCACCGGCGGCGATCTGGCGTTCTCGCTCGCGGCCTATCCCGACAAGGATTGGGGCACAGGCGAATCGTCCGCACCGCCGTCGTTCGGCGCGGGCGGTTCGGCGGTGACCGTCAACGTGCCCAGCCCCATCGTGACGATCGCCCCGGGAAGCACGGGCACGGTGAAACTCGACGCCCAACGGATGATCGCCGCCGCCGGCGGCTACACCATCACCGGGTCGGGCTCGGACCCCGGGATCACCGTGGCGCCGGTGGCGGGCCAGTTCTCGGCCGGCGGGTCGGCATCCATCGACGTACCCATCACGGTCGCGCGGTCGGTGCCCGAGGAGTACTACCTGGTGACGCTGACCACGAAGGTCGGCGAAAGCGCGCGCACGTCAACCATTCTCGTCGTGGTGCAAGCGGGAAGCGAGTAATCGCGCGGGCGGTCAGACCATCTCGTTCTTGGTCAACCACCGCATCACCGGCCAGCCGACGAACACCGGCAACCAGCAGGTGAGCACCCGATACAGCAGAACGGACGGCACGCCCACGGCGGCCGGCACGCCGAAGGCGGCCAACCCACCGATCAGCGCCGCCTCGACGGCCCCGACGCCGCCGGGTGTCGGCGCGGCGGAGGCCAGCGTCCCGCCGACCATCGTGACCACGGTCGCGGTCACGAACGTCGTGCCGCCGCCGAAGGCTTCGACGCTGGCCCACAGCGCCAGCGCCGCGCCGAGAGTCGTTCCCGCACAACCGAGCAGGATCAGCGCCAGCCGCCGCGGCTCGCGGGCCAGCTTGACCAGGTCGGTGGTCACCTCGTTGAGCTTCGGGCGCACCTCGGTGGCCAGCCATTTGCGTGACTTCGGCACGAACAGCAAGGTGCCGATGATGCCCAGCGCCACGCCCCCGATCAGGTACAGCATCGTGGCGCTCGGCACGAAATGCGACAGGTGCATCGAGGCGCCCGCGACCACGCTGAACAGGATCAGCAGCAACAGGTGCACGATCACCTGCACGGCCTGCTGCAGGGCGACCGCCGCCGTGGCTCGCATCGCCGACAGGCCGCTCTTCTGCAGATACCGGGTGGACAGCGCGAGCCCGCCGACGCCGGCGGGCGTGGTGGTCGCGGCAAAGGTGTTGGCCACCTGGACGAATGACAGCCGCCAATAATTCACCGACCCGTCGGTGCACGCCCACAGCGCCGCCGCGGCGCCCAGGTAGGTCAGCGCCGACACCGCCAGCCCGAGCAGCGCGTACCACCAGTTCGCGGTCCGCAGTTGGGAGAAGAAGGTGGGGGCGGTGCTGACGAAGGGGTAGGCGACGTAGACGAGCGCGCCGAAGAGCACCAGCTGGATGATCTGGCCGCGGGTGAACCGGGTGATGGTTTCGGTCTTGATCTGGTCGGCCCCGGTCTGGCGCTTCACCTCCGCGCGGGCGGCCGACAAAACGGCGCCCGGATCCGGGACCGACTTCCGAACGTGGCGCGGCACAGCGACTTTCGTCAACCGGCGCGACGCGCTCAGGATGGTGTCCCGGTCGAACGCGTCGATCGCCGCGGCGACGGCCGATTTGGGGTCGTACAGGGCCGTGGTCGTCACCAGCAGCTGGGCGATGTCGGATTGCAGCTGCGCCTCGGTGGCGCCGTATTCGGCGTTGTGGAAGCCGCCGAAGAGCACGGCGCCATCGTCGACGGTGATCTCGTTGCCGCGCAGATCACCGTGCGCGATCTGCTGGTCGTTGAGGGCCCGCAGCGATTGCCACACCCGGTCCACCGGTATGGATTGCGCGCATCGGTCCAGCGGCGAGCCGTCGGGTGGCTTGTGCGAGTAGAGAATCCATCCACGGTCGAGGGTGGCGACCGCGATTGTGGAGGTGTTGGCCAGGCCCACCTCCCCGACGGCGATCGTCATCAACGCGCGATGCTCCACGGCGCGGCGCATGGACGTCACCAGCGGAGCGGTCTCGGTATCGCGCAGCCGCAGCTTAATCCAGAGTTGGCGCAGCGTGCCGCCGCTGCGCTGATGGGGGCCGTACAACTCGATCACCGCCGCGCGGTCGGACTGCTCGCATCCGGCCGCCAGGACGAGCGGGCCGCGACCGGCCGGCCGGATGACGGTGAGCCTCGAGACGGCGAACCCCCGCCGGGCCATCGCGCGCACGGCCGCCTCCAAGGGCACCTCCAGCGCCGGGGTGCCGACCACGAGTACCACCACCGAGCCGACGAGCCAGCCGACCGCCAGGCCCAGCAGGGCGCGGGCCGGCACGATCGCGCTGACCACGAGGTGGATCGGCACGAAGGCCAGCAGCAGCGCCCACCACCAGTGCCGCCACCGCGCGGGCAGCCACGGGCCCGAGACGGTCAGCACCGCCGCCAGCATGG
Organism: Mycobacterium sp. UM_11; assembly: GCF_001414075.1. Lineage (NCBI taxonomy): Bacteria > Bacillati > Actinomycetota > Actinomycetes > Mycobacteriales > Mycobacteriaceae > Mycobacterium > Mycobacterium sp. UM_11. The sequence goes on from NZ_LATC01000002.1 coordinate 22,518, forward strand.
CGATCCAGCGCGGATCGTCGAGGAACTGGCCCAACACGGTCTGCAGGCGTTCGGAGAGGTCGAAGTGCCAGCGCGGCGCCGAGAACCCGTTACCGCCAACCGACAGCGGTAGCGCCGCGAGCAACGCGGCGGCCGCGTAGGCGCCGAGCAGTTTCCATTGCCGCCCGACGATCAGGCCGATCAAGATCATGAACGGCAGGGCCAGGATGGCCACGCCGTACCCGAGGTAGACCAGATCGGACTGTCGGGGGGAGAGCACCCCGACGATCTGGGAGATGGACTTTTCCAGCGCCTCCCATTGCGGCCGGGTGATCAGCGAGCTGGTGATCACCGCCGCGAGGAAGATCACGCTCGCCGCCAGGCGCAGGATGTCGTTGGTGCGCCGGGTCAGCGGCTGCAGCAAGCTGCCGGAAACGCTGATCTCGCGCCCGTCGACTCGCATGTGGTAATGATCCTTCGGATCCGTTCGGCGCCGCTGGCTGACCCCGCTCGCCGGCTCGCCGACAACTTAACGCCGATGCCCGGTTCCGCGACAGCGGCCACCCGCCCGGCGCGCGTAGGGTCGGGTAGGTAGGCGAGCTAGCGAATCGGAGGGCATGAGCGTGGGCAGAACCGATAACGACAGCTGGGAGATCACCGAGAGCGTGGGGGCGACGGCGCTGGGGGTGGCTTCGGCCCGGGCGGCCGAGACGCGAAGCGAGAACCCCTTGATCACCGATCCGTTCGCACAGGTCTTCCTCGACGCCGCCGGCGACGGGGTGTGGAACTGGCACTCGGCCCCGCAGCTGCCGGACGAGCTCGTCGAGGCCGAACCCCAGTTGCCGCTGCAGATGCAGGCGATGGTCGGCTACATGGCTTCGCGCACAGCCTTTTTCGACGAGTTCTTCCTCGCCGCGACGCGGGCGGGCATCCGTCAGGCGGTGATCCTGGCCGCCGGCCTGGACGCGCGGGCGTGGCGGTTGCAGTGGCCGGACGGCACAGCCGTCTACGAGCTGGATCAGCCCCGGGTCTTGGACTTCAAGTTGTCCACGCTGGCCGACCACGGGGCGCAGCCCGCGTGCAACCGGATCGCGGTCCCGGTGGATCTGCGCCACGATTGGCCGACGGCGTTGCGGCAGGCCGGGTTTGAGCCGTCGGCGCCCAGCGTGTGGTCGGCCGAGGGCCTGATGCCATACCTGCCGGCCGCGGCCCAGGAGTTGTTGTTCGACCGCGTGCACGCGCTCACCGCCCCCGGTAGCCGGGTGGCCGTGGAGGCGCTGGGGCCGAAGTTCCTCGACCCGGAGTTCCGCGCCAGGCGCCGCGAGCGGATGGACCGGGTGCGGGCGCTGATGGCGCGGGTGGACCCGGACCGGGAGGTGCCGAGGACCGACGAGCTGTGGTACTTCGAGGAGCGCGAGGACGTCGGCGACTGGTTCCGTCGTCACGGCTGGCGCGTCACGGTCACCCCGTCCGACGAGCTGATGGCCGGCTACGGCCGCGCGGCAGCCGACGAGGTCAAGGACGCGGTGCCGGGGAACCTGTTCGTGGCGGCCGAGCGGCCGGGCGGCTAGCGGGGATCCGCTTCCTCGCGGTGGCCGGCGCGCCAGTGCCGGTATCCGCGCCGCGCCGCGAACGCGCCGACGATGGCGGTGACGCACCAGACGGCGATGGCCGCGTACGCCAACGCCGACGAGCGGTTGCCGATCGAGGCGCCCAGCGCGGTGTAGACGAACGCTCGCGGAACCGACCCGACGAAGGCGCCAACGGCCATCTGCCACAACGGAACTCCGAACGCCCCGAACGCGTACGAGGCGAGCGCGTCGGAGATGCCCGGGACGAAGCGCTGACCGACGACGGCCCACAGCCCGCGACGCTCGATCAGCGCGTCGATGCGGTCGCTCCGGTTGGGCCCCAACAGCGCCCGCGCGCTGTCCCGGCCCGCCCGGCGGCCGATGAGGCTCGCGACGACCGCGGTCCCCACCGTCGCGCCCAGGGTGACGAAGACGCCGAGCAGCGGACCGAACAGCAGGCCGCTGGCCGCGGCCAGCACCGCGCCCGGCACGAACAGGGCGCCCAAGACGGCCGACACCACGACGTAGGTGACCGGCGCCGCCGGGCCCGTCGCCGACACCACGTGCCGCACCTCGTCGACGTTGATCACCCGCGCGACGGCCACCAGATAGAACAGCACGAGCAGGAACACGACGAACACGCCCAACCGCACGACGTGCGTGCGCCGCGACGCCGTGGGCTCCGGTGGGGAATCGTCGCCGTCGTCCATGCTGCAGGCGATTCTCCCGCACCCGCCAAACGCCTGACCGCTCGGGCGCGCTCGCCGTAGAGTTCTTCGGGTGCCGGCCCCGGGAAGGAGCAAACGCCATGGCGCTCAAATCGCTGACCGAGCTCGATCAATTCAAGGCCGCGCCGTTTCCGCCCGGCTATCCCGACACCACCCGAACGTTCTACAGCCCGGTAGACCGGGTGCATGACGCGCTCAAGGCGCTGTTGTCGTCGGCCGCCAAGACCATCGTGGTGGCGATGTACGGTTACGACGACGCGGAACTCAACTCTGTGCTGCAGTCGGCGCTGAACGACGAAAACATCTATGTGCAAATGAGTCTCGACTCCACTCAGGCCGCGGGTAAGTCCGAGCGCGCCCTGCTGGCCCCGTGGCTCAACGACAAGATCGGCAACAGCATCGCCATCGGCCACAGCGAGAAGTCGGCGATCATGCACCTGAAGATGGTGATCATCGACGGCGTCGACGTCATCACCGGTTCGACCAACTGGTCCACCGGCGGGGAATCCAAGCAGGACAACCAACTCACCGTGATCCGCGACCCGTACGTGTGCGCGGAAGCGAGGTCGAGAATCGACATCATCCACGACGCGATGCTCAAGCAGATGGCCGCGAAGGCGCACTAGGTGTAACCCGCGACTAGCCGGACGACTGCAACCGCTGCGCCAGCCCGGTCGCCCGCACCGCCCGGCGCTCGATGGCCGCGCGCACCGAAGCCTCGGAACCGGCCACCCGCACCTTGGCCTTCGCGCGGGTCACCGCCGTGTAGAACAACTCGCGCGTGAGCAGCCGCGAATCCTCCGGCGGCATCAGCACCGTCACCTCGTCGGCCTGGCTGCCCTGGCTCTTGTGGATCGTCATGGCGTGCATGGTTTCGATGTCGGTGAGCCGGCTGGTGGCGAAGCCCATCGTCCCGGTGGCGCCGGCGATGACCGCCCGCAGCCCGTCGTCGCCCATCACCACCACCCCGGTGTCGCCGTTGTAGACCTTGAGCCCATAGTCGTTGGCGGTCACCAACACTGGGCGCCCGGCGTACCAGCCCGACCAGCCCGGCTGCCCGGTCTCCTCGGTGAGCCAGCGCTCGACCTGCCGGTTCCAGTGCGACACCCCGTACGGCCCACGCCGGTGCGCGCACAACAGCCGGTGCTCGTCGAGTGCGGCCAGCGCCTCATCGGTGGCGCCGAGCAGCGCGGCCTGGCGCACCCGCAGCGCGTGCGGAACCAGCACCGCGCGCAGCCGGTCGGCCGGGGCGTCGGTGTCCAGCCACTCGATGTGCTCGCCGCCGGCCCTCAGCAGCCCCAGCACGCGGTCCGCGTCACCGGTGCGGATCGCCTCGGCCAGCGCGCCGATCGACTCGCCGAACCGGTGCGGGGTGCGCAGCGCGGCCACCCGCACGTCGTCGCGGGTGGAGAGCCCGTCCACCAGATCGGCCAGCACCGCGCCGGCTTCCACCGAGGCCAGCTGGTCGGGATCGCCCACCAGGATCAGCCGGGTATCGGGGCGCACCGCCTCCAGCAGGCGGGCCATCATCGTCAGCGACACCATCGACGTCTCGTCCACCACGATGACGTCGTGCGGCAGCCGGTTGCCGCGATTGTGCTTGAACCGCACCGACGTATCCGGCCGGGAACCCAGCAGCCGGTGCAGCGTCGTGGCCGGCAGGCCGGCCAGCCGCGCCCGGTCCGCCGCGTCCAGCCTGCGCACCTCGGCGGCCACCGCCTCGGCGAGCCGCGCGGCCGCCTTGCCGGTCGGTGCGGCCAGCGCGATCCGGGGCCGCGGCCGGCCGCCGAGCTCGGCCTGCCCGGCCAGCAAGGCCAGCAGGCGCGCCACCGTGGTGGTCTTACCGGTTCCGGGTCCGCCGGTCAGCACTGTAACCGCCTGCGACACAGCGATTTCGGCGGCTTCGCGCTGTTCGCCGTAGCCGGGCGGGAACAGTCGCTCGAAGGCGGGCAGCTCGCCACCCGCCCGCGGAACGGACAGCGCGAGCAGGTCGTTGCACACCTGCTCTTCCTCGAGCCAATACCGGTCCAGGTACAACAGCTCGCCGAACAGCCGCAGCACCGGTGGCGAACCGAGCAACGGACTGGCCCGCACGGCGGCCATCCATTCGTCGGTGCCCGGCCACGGCAGGTCCGCGGCGTCCACCTGCTCCTGCACGGTCCGCAGATCCACGCACACCGAACCGCCCCGCAGCGCGCGCACCAGCAGGGCGACCGCCAGCGCCACCCGCTCGTCGGATTCGCCGGCGAGCGCGGTAAGCCGCTGCGCCACATGGACATCGGCGGCCTCGAAGACTCCGGCATCGGTGTACGTGCGCAGCAAGCCCTCGGCGGTGATCGCCTCGAGCGTCACGCGGCCGCCCTCCCGTCCAGCAGGTCCGACAGCCCTTCGATCAACGGCGGGGGCGGGCGCCAGCTGAACACCCCCGAGGGGTGGCCGTCGACGGCCGGTGTGGCCGCGCCGCACATCCCGCGCAGGAACAGGTAGAGGACACCACCAAGATGGCGGTCCGGGTCGTAGTCGCGCAGCCGCCACCGCAGGAACCGGTGCAGCACAACGCTGTACAGCAGCGCCTGCAGCGGATAATCCGAGTGCAGCATCGCCTCAACCAGCCGCGGCCGGTCGTAATCGGCGGACGTCAACGGGCGGTCTGGGTCGCCGAGCCAGTTGGTCTTGTAATCGACCACCAGATAGCGCTGCCCGGCGCCGTCGGGCACCCGCAACACGGCGTCGACCGATCCGGTGAGGTAGCCGCGCAGCGGCTGGTCGCCGAGCGGGCGACCGATCAACCTCTCGGCGTAGGGCGCCAGCGCGTCATCACCGGGCAGCCGCGCGCGCAGCATGGCCCCCACGTCGGCCAGCCGGATGTCGGGTGCGGCCGTGCGCAGGTCCCCACCGGCCAGCGGGAACTCGAAGTCCAACTCGCGCAGCCGATCGCCGAGCCCGATCCGGCGCAGCGTCAGCCCGGCCGCCAACGGGCCCAGGGGCGTGTCGTGCATCGGCACCATGGCCGCGGCGAGCGCGTCGGGGGCCACGTCGACCGGCCACCACACCGAGTGGCTGCGGATGTGCGCCTCAAGCTCGGCGGCCAGATCGGGGGCCAGCGGGTCGGCGGTCTCCAGCACGGCGTGCACCAGCGTGCCGAACTTCGCGCCCACCGGCAGGTCCGCCATCGGCGACGGCACGTCCGGCCCGGACGCCTTCTGGGACAAGGGCACATCGCCGGACTCGTCGTCCAGCTCGCTGACCTCCGGCTCGCTGCTCACGCCGGTGGACCCGAAGGTTTCCGTCACCCGGATCAGGCCGGAGTAGGAGGTGCGCCGCCACCCCGTGTCGATGGCGCGGTGGAAGTGGCGGCTGTCGAGGTTGGACGGCACCGGCTCGGACGGGACGGCCGGCGCCGCGGCCACGATCGACGGTTCGATCACCGGACCGCCCGCGGCCTCCCATTCACGCAATCGGGCCAGGGCGTCGTCGTCGGAGATCTTCGCGGGCTCACAGCGGTCGGGCACAACGGGCTCTCCCGGCCGGCGGCCACGCAGCAGCCGCGACAGCCCGCCGTTGGGCTCGTCGAACGCCGGTGACCACCACGCGACCACCTGCGACTGGGCGCGCGTCAGCGCGACGTAGGTGAGCCGGCTGTCGTCGCTGGCGTCCTCCTTGCGGCCCAATTGCTCGACGGCGTGGAAGTCCGGGGTGTCCTTGCCGCCGATGTGCAGGCAGCGCACGCCGGCGTCGTGGAACAACACCACGTCGCGGTCCTGGGTGTTGCGGTTGAACGCGAACGGCAGGTACACGATCGGGTATTGCAGGCCCTTGCTCACGAACACCGTCATGATCTGCACGGCCGCCGCGTCGCTGTCCAGGCGCCGGTTGCGTTCGGGCGCGCCGGCGCGCTCCTCGCGCTGGCGGCGCAGCCAGTCGCGCAACGCGGGCAGGCTGGAACGGTCCCGGTGCGCCACCTCCTGCAGCAACTGCGCGATGTGCGCCAGGTCGGTCATCTGGCGTTCGCCGCCGTGCGCGGACAGCACGCGATCCGCCATGCCCGAAAGCTGTGCGGCCTCGAAGATGGCGGCGACGCCGCGTTCGCGGGCGTGGCCGGCCCACTCCCGCAACGTTTCCGCGACCCGATCGGTCAGCGCGTCGCCGCCGGCCGCCAGCGATTCGGCGGTCTCGCCGAAGAACATGGTGGCCGCCGCGGCGCGCACCACACCGGGCCGGTGCGGTTGGTCGAACGCCTCCAGCAGGCAGAGCCAGTCTTCGGCGGCGTCCGAGGCGAACACGTCGGTGTCACCGGTGTAGACCGCGGGCACGCCCGCGTCGCACAGCGCCCTGAAGCAGGCGGCGGCGTCCTTGTGCTTCTCCACGATCACGGCGATGTCACGGGCCTGCACCGGCCGGCCGGCGAACGTGGCGCCGCCGGCGAGCAGGGCGCGGATGTCGGCGGCGAGGTCGGCGCCGATGTGGGCCCGCAGATCGTCGATCGGCATGTTCTGGATCCCGCTGCGCCCCAGCGTCTCTCGCCGCACCACCCGCAGCCGGAACGGATCATTGTGCGGGGCGCCGGCGAGCCGGTGCCCGCGGTGGTAGGCCTCGACGTCGTCCACCACAATCTCGGGGTCGCCGAGCTGGGCGCCGCGCAGCACCACCTGCAGGCGCTCGATGAGCGCCGCATCGCTGCGCCAATTGGTGGCCAGCGTCTTGCGCTCGCCGGCCGTCTCTGCCGCTCGCAGGTACGTCACGATGTCGCCGCCGCGGAACGCGTAGATGGCCTGCTTGGGGTCCCCGATCAGGATCAGGGTGGAGCGCCCGCTGAAGGCGCGGTCGATCACCTGCCATTGCACCGGATCGGTGTCCTGGAACTCGTCGACCATGACGATCGGCCAGCGGTGGTGCATGCGCACCCGCGCCGGGGAGTCCTCGGTGGCCAATGCATCGGCCAGCCGGCTCAGCAGGTCGTCGTAGTCGAGGACGCCCATTCGCCGCTTGCGGGTATCCAGTTCCGCCAGAACGTCTTTCGCGAAAGCGACGCAGACGGCGGCACGCGAACCCGGTTCGGGGTGAAGTGGGCGCAGCTCGGTCGACGGGTTCCTGACGACCTCGCGCGCCAGGCGCAGCGCCTCGCGGTAGGCCAGCGCCGGGTCGTTGCGCTCGCGCCCGAAGTGGGCGAGGTACTCATCGTCGACGATCTCGACGATCAGCTCGTCGAGGCTCTCGAGCAACGTCACGTTCGCGGCGGTGTCGCCGGCCACGCCCAGCGATTTCAGCACCAGCTGGCAGAACTGGTGCGTGGTGGCGATAGTCGCCGCATCGAAGCCGGCCAGCGCGTCGCGCAGGCGCTGCCTGCGCAGCGCGCGCTCGTCGTCGCCGCCGGCCAGCAGGTAGGCGACCAACTCGTTGTCGCCGCACGCCGACGGATCGTCGAAAGCCATTACAGCTTCCACCATTTGGCCGCGCACGCGCTCGCGCAGCTCCTGGCTGGCGGCCCGGCCGAACGTGATGAGCAGCATCTGGTCCAGCGTCGCCGCGCCCTCGGCGATATAGCGGGTCACCAGGCCGGCCAGCGCGAACGTCTTGCCGGTGCCCGCACTGGCCTGCAACACCGTGGTGGACCGATCGGCGGGCAGCGGGCCGAGCAGATCGAAGCGCGCGATCACCTGGGTCACGGCCTGCCCTCCGCGCGCAGCATCGGCAGCCAGACCCGCGCGGCGTACGCGCCCAGCCGATTGTCTTCGCCGTCGCATTCCTCGCCCGGCCGCACGGGCCGCATCAGGTCGGCCAACCGGGTGTTCTTGCCCCAGGCCCGCAGGTGGGCGGGCTCCTCGCGCTCCCACTTCCACCGATGCTCCGCCTCGCGCAGCGGATCGTCACCGCAGTGCCGCGCGGCCGCCCACGCGTAGGACGTCTTGACGGGCAACGGAATCGGCTCCCGACGCCCGGCGTCGTAGATGGCCACCAGCTCGCGCAGCGCCGCCGCGGCGTCGTCGTGCGGCCGTCCCAGCGCCTCCACCCGCGGGGCGGTGCCCCGCTTGCGGCGGCCGATGCACACCGCCGACCAGTCGCGGCCGGGGTCGTGAGCGGTCAACGCCAGCAACGGAATCCACGACTCGAGCAGGTGCCTGCCGTCCAGCCGGGAGTAGGTCACCGACACCAGCCGCTCCCCGTACACCGGGGACACGGTGCCCGTGAGCCGCCGCCCCCCGCCGAGATCGATGTCGACGTCGTACGCGCGCGCATCGGCCCGGCGGTGCTCCCGCGCGGCGGCCGCCAACAGGGCGGCCTGATCGCGGATCTCGGTCGCCGCGCGCCATCCCAGTTGGCCCGGCGGCAGCGTGCCCCGCCGCCACTCGGCCTGCCGGGCGTCGTCCGGGGCCCAGCCCCGCAGCATGTCGCCCAGCATCCGGTCGCCGACCGTCCACTCCTCGAGCCCGTCGAGGTCGACCGGCATGGCGTCCTGCACGCCGTCTACATCCCGCGGCAGCGTGAACTCCAGGGCGCGAAAGAAACCCTTGACCGGGTCCTTGAAGAAGGCGACGAGGTCGGCGACGATGACGTCGTCCGCGGGTGGGGGCGGCAGCGGCCCGGAAATGAACTTGGGCGCATTCCGACGCTCGCCCGAGGCCACGCGCGCCGCCCGCAGCACCGTCGGGTCGAAGCTGAACGGGACCTCTGGCACCAGCCTGCCCGGGATGACGTTGCGAACGTCGAACGGCTGCAACGGATGCGCGACGACCACGCGGTCGCGCACCTTGCCCATCGTGGTGATGTCCAGGGTGTCCAGCAGCTCGGCCAGCGGCACCGCCGGTGGGCGCGCCTGGCCCGAGTACTCGTTGGCGCCGGTATAGGTGACCACCAGCTTCTCGGTGGCCGCGCCGATGGCGTCGAGCAGCAATTGCCGGTCCTCGGAACGGATGTCGCGATCGCCGGTCATCGGGTCACGGGCCAGCGCGTCGTCGCCGTCGACGACGCCGAGCCGAGGGAACACCCCGTCGTCGAGGCCCACCAGGCACACCACCCGGTGTGGCACCGAGCGCATCGGGACCATGGTGCACACCGTCAGGGTGCCCGTGCGGAAGTTGGCCCGCGTCGGACGCCCGGCGAGGCGGCCGTCCAGGAGGGCCCGGATGTCGGGCAGCCGCAACACCGTATCGGCCCGCGCCCCCGCGTCGGCCAGGGTGGCAGCGAATTCCCGTTGCAGCTGGCCGGCCTGCCACGAATCGGCGTCGTCGACTTGCGTCAACAGGTCGATGCCGCCGGCCAGCGCGGCCAGCCAGTCGCGCAACGGCCGCGCGCCCGTCAGTGAGTCGACCACCCGCTGCAGCCGGGCCACGAATTCGGCGAACTTGCCGGCCAATTGGACGCGGTTGCTGCTGACGTCGTCGAGGGGCAGCGTCGCGTCGATCCAGGCGTGCGAGTCGTCGGACATCGCGACGCCGGCCAGCACCCGGTCGATGCCGAAACGCCAAGTGTTGTGCACGAAGTCGACGTGGTAGGGCCGCCGGTGCTCCTGATCGAATCCCCACCGGATGTTGGCCTGCCGGACCCAGCGGGTGATGGCCTCCAGGTCGTCGTCGGTGAAACCGAACCGGGCGCGCACCGGCGCCGCCTCGGCGAAGTCGAGCACCTCGCTGGCGGTCGCCCGGCTGCCCGCCAGCGCCAGCAACTGCGAGGCGATCCCGAGCAGCGGATTGGTTTGCAGCGGAGAGCGATCCGCGAGCCGCACGCGCAACCGGTGCGCGGGATGCGCGCCGTGCACGACGTCGCCGAGCCCGAAGTCGGCGACGATCAGCGGCGCGTACGTCTCGATGTCCGGACACATCACCAGGATGTCGCGCGGCTCGAGGGTCGGGTCGTCCTGCAGCAGGCCGAGCAGCACCTCGCGCAGCACGTCGACCTGGCGCGCCGGCCCGTGGCAGTTGTGCACCTGCACGGAGCGGTCGGTGGCGGCGAGGTTACGGCCTTGGGGCCGAACGGCATTGGCGGCGATGTCGGACTGGAGCCAGCCGAGCAGCGTGTCGGGGCGGTCCGGGCCGGGCAGGTATTCGTCGGTCTGCGGGTCGGCGGGCAGGCCGCGTTGCAGTTCGCGCAGGTCGCGTCCGAGCGTCGCCAGCAGCGGATGACCCACGCCGCGGTGGCTGGTGTCGAGTCGGCGGGGGATCGCGCCGCGGGTGTCGGCCAACGCGCGCCACAGCTGGTCGCTGGGATGCGGCAGCCACAGGTGCAGGTCGTGCCGGGCGGACACCGCGTCCAGCAGCTCAATGTCGGTGCGCGCCAACCGGGTGTGTCCGAACAGCGACACCCGCTCGGGAAGGCCGGTGCGGCCCTCGCGCAGCCGGGCCACGGCCGCCTGATGCCGGATGTGCGGGGGATCGGCGGGCACGGCGGCCACCAGGGCCCGCCAGAGCTCCGGCTGCCAGGCCAGGTCGGGGTCGAGGTCACCGGTGTCGCCGGCGAGCCAGTCGGCGAGGAGCCGCGGACGCTGCCTGGCGTACGAGGCGAACAGGCCGGCCAGCCGGCGCGCCACCGCGTAGCGGCGTCCGAGGCGCAGCTCGGCCTCCGTCTCCGTCGGCGCGAAGTGGCCCAAATGTGTTGCCAGGGTGCGACACCACGGCTCGTCCAGCGAGCAGTCGATGGCCCGCAGCAGCGGCCAGGCCATCGCGTCTGCCGACCATGGGTCCTCGTCGGCCGTGCCGGTGAGCTCCGCGATCAGGGAGCCGGGGCTGCGGAACGCCACCCCGGCGCACACCCCGTCGCCGCCGCGGCCGCGGCCGAGCACGTGCGACAACCGCTGACTGAGCCAGCGCTCCACGCCGCGCGCCGGCACCAGCACCAGCTCCTCCGCGAACGGGTCGGTCGGCGGGTTGGCCAGCAGGGCGCCCAGGCCGTCGGCAAGGAGGTCGGTGCGCTCGGCACGGTGGAGATGAAGCGACATCGCGGTGCCACGATAGCCCCGGCCACCGACAGGAGTGGCTGGTTGGGCCTACTTGGCCAGCGTGAACTGGTTGACGTCGATGTAGCCGTCGCGGAAGGCGTTGGCGCAACCCGTCAGGTACCGCATGTAGCGCTGGTAGACCTCTTCGGACTGGATCGCGACCGCCTCGCTGTGGTGCGCCTCCAACGCCGCGGCCCAGAGGTCGAGCGTGCGAGCGTAGTGCAGCTGCAGCGACTGCCTGCGGGCCAGGTTGAAACCCATCTTCGACGCGTGGAACTCGACCATCTCGATCGGTGGCAGCTGGCCACCCGGGAAGATTTCGGAGGCGATGAATTCGTTGAAGCTGGTCTGCTCTTCGGTCATCGGCAGGCCCCGTTCGACGATCTGCTCCGGGGGCAGCATGGTGATCGTGTGCAGCAGCATCACCCCGTCGTCGGGCAGGAGGCTGTAGGCCCGCTGGAAGAAATCGTCGTAGCGGTCATAGCCGAAGTGCTCGAACGCGCCGATGGAGACGATCCGGTCGACGGGCTCGTCGAACTGTTCCCAGCCCTGCAGCAGGACCCGCCTGCGGTGCGTGGTGTTCATCGCGTCGAACATCTTCTGCACGTGCGCGGCCTGATGCTGGGACAGCGTCAACCCGACCACGTCCACGTCGAATTTCTCGATCGCGCGCCGCATCGTGCCGCCCCAGCCGCAGCCGACATCCAGCAACGTCATGCCGGGCCGCAGGCCCAGTTTTCCGAGCGACAGGTCCATCTTGCGCAGCTGCGCCTCTTCGAGGGGGATGTCGCGCATCCGGTCGAAGTAGGCGCAGCTGTAGGTCATCGTGGGGTCGAGGAACAGCCGAAAGAAATCGTCGGACAGGTCGTAGTGCGCCTGGACATCCTCGAAATGCGGCGTCAGGTTTTCGGTCATGCCGGCAATGCGCCTTCCTGAATCGGGGCCATTCAGCTGGTACACGAGTGGGCGGCGCAGCTGGTTCACCATGGCTTCCCGCAACTGCCGGAATGAAAACTCGAGCGGGCACATCCGGGGAATTCGGACGACCATACCCCCGTTGACAGCGAAATTGGCCGAAAAGCTACAGGAGGACGCGCGCATGGAGGCTTGGGACGCGATCCGCGCCCGCCGCAACGTCCGGCAGTACACGCCGGATCCGGTTTCCGAGGACGACCTGAACCGCATCGCCGAGGCCGGCTGGCGCGCGCCGTCGGCGAAGAACCGGCAACCCTGGGACTTCGTGATCGTCACCGACCGCGGCCGGCTGCGGGAGCTGTCGACGGTCTGGCAGGGCGCCGGGCACATCGCCGGCGCGGCGGCCGCGATCGCGATCGTCGTGCCCGTCCCGCCCGACGAGCGCCGGGTGATCACCGACAACTACGACGTTGGGCAAGCCACGATGGCGATGATGATCGCGGCGACGGACCTCGGCATCGGCACCGGGCATTCGTCGGTGGGCGACCAGGCACGGGCGCGGGCCATCCTGGGCGTCCCGGAGGACCGGCTGGTCGCCTTCCTGCTCGGCCTCGGGTACCCGGCCGACCGCCCCCTCGCTCCGATCCGCAAGCCGAACCGGCGGCCCTTCTCCGAGGTCGTGCACCACGGTCGGTGGTGACCGCAGCCGTCGTAAGCTCGTTGCCGTGCACGACCACCGCGGTGACTACGGAATAGACGGGTCGTTTCACACCATTTCGGCGCGCGGGCAGGTGATGGGCATCGCCGTCCAAACCGCCGCCCTGGCCGGGTGGTCCGCGATCAGCTGGGCGCGCGGCAAGCGGGTGACCGCGGCCCTCGCGGCGAGTTCGGCCCTCGGAATCGCTTCGAGCGCAGCCCTTTACGCGTACGCGACGCGGGCGGGCAAGTTTGTGGTCTGGGACCGGATACTCGACGATCTCGGGTTTACCGGCGCCGAAACGGTGCTCGACCTCGGCTGCGGCCGCGGCGCGGTGCTGATCGCGGCGGCCAAGCGGTTGCCGGCGGGCCGCGCGATCGGCGTCGACCTGTGGCGCGCCGACCAGACGGACAACTCCCCGGACGCCACGATGGCCAATGCGGCGCTGGAGAACGTCGCCGACCGCATCGAGGTGCGCACCGGCGACATGACCGCCCTGCCGTTCGCCGACGACAGTGTCGACGTGATCGTCAGCAACCTGGCCATCCACAACATTCCGACGCGCGCGGGCCGGCGCAAGGCTCTCGACGAAGCGGTGCGGGTGCTGCGCCCGGGCGGCCGGCTGGCCGTCGCGGACCTGTGGGAGACCCGCCGGCACGCCGCGCACCTGCGGGCGCTGGGTTGGCGAAACGTGCGGCGGCGCAACCTTGGGTGGCGGATGTACTACGGCGGTCCGTGGTTTTCCACGCGCCTGGTCACCGCGACGAAGCCCCGGTGAGGCCGCGCGTGCATGCTGGGGTCCATGAACAGACATGAGATCACCGAGCAGATCGTGCTGGCCCGGCTTCGGCTCGGCCTGACCTGGCAGCAGCTGGCGGACGCGATCGGCCGGCCGGTGTTGTGGACCACCTCGGCGCTGCTGGGACAGCACCCCATCCCGCCTGAGCTGGCAACGATTCTCGTCGAGAAGCTGGGGCTGGACGACTCGGTGGTCGGTGTGCTGGCCGCGCCGCCCCTGCGCGGCGGTTTGCCCACCGCCGTGCCGACGGACCCCACCATCTACCGGTTCTACGAGGCGCTGCAGGTCTACGGCGGCGCCATCAAGGAGCTGATTCACGAGCAGTTCGGCGACGGCATCATGAGCGCCATCAACTTCAGCGTCGACCTGCAGAAGAAATCGCATCCGTCGGGCGATCGCGTGGTGGTGACCCTGGACGGGAAATTCCTTCCCTACCAATGGGTGTCGGCGGAATAGCCGGCGCCCGCCAGCCCAGCTGACCGGTGCAAGGGGTTCCGGGGAGCGGGGTGAAGTGACGGCACGCCGCGCGCGTGTCACACTGGCGACGAGGAGGCGAAGGGAACGCGGTGGCTGCTAGCGGCGGCCACCGCGTTCGCCGTTCTAGTCCACCAATACCTGCGGTGAGAGCTCCCTACAGCCCGAATTCGGCCTCGATGCCGTCGATCCCGGCGCGAATGGCCTTCAGCGCGTCGGCGCGGGCGCGCAATTTCGTTGCGGCGTGGGCATGTTGGTGCAGACCAGCGAATTCGCGCGCGGCCTCCTCGGCGCGGCTCACCACCATCTCCGGCAGCACGATCTCGTCGACGAAGCCGGCGGCCAGCGCGGTCTCACCGAAGAACGTCTTCGCGAGTCCGGCGGCCTGCTGGTACGCCGACTGCGTCAGCCGCAGCTTCATGATCTCCAGCGCCGCGTACGGGATGACCATGCCGATCGCCACCTCGTTGGCCTGAATGTTGTAGGCGTGCGCGGCCACCCGGTGGTCGCCGGACGACAGCAGGAACGCCCCCATCGCGATGGCGTGGCCGGTGCAGGCCATCACCACCGGCTTGGGGTGGGACAACAGCCGGTACGACAGCTCGAAGCCGCCCCGCAGCATGTCGATCGCCGGCTGCGCCTCGCCGGAGGTGAGGATCTTCAGGTCGAACCCGCCGCTGAACACCCGCTCGTTCCCGGTGATCACCAGCGCCCCGGCGTTGTCCGCCTCGGCCCGGTCGATCGCCTCGCCCAGGGCCTGCTGCATCGTGGGTCCCAGGGCGTTGACCTTGCCGTCGTCCATCCGGATGACCGCGATGGAATCCTTGAGGCTGTAGTGGACCGGGCCGCTCATCGGTTGCTGGCTCCTTGCCGTCACGCGTGCTGATTGTGGTGTTTGCCGAGGTCGTCCTCGGCCTCACTCCAGCGCAGGCTGACATCGGTGGGGTCGTCGAGCTGGCGGGTGCGCCACCGGTCCTGCGTTTCCCGCACGGCACCGTTGATCCGTTCGATCTCGCTGCGGAACACCTCGGGACGGGTTTCCTTGCTCGCGTAGTGGAAGTAGGTGAGCAGGCCGCGCAGCAGCTCCAGCTTCTGCTTCTCCCGCTTCGCCAGGTCGTGGGTGGTCAGCAGCTCGATGCGCTGGACGGGGGGCAGCGAGTCCCAGTCCAGCACCACCTCGGTTTCCAGCGGGAGGCGTTCGCGCTCCCAGAACCGCCGACCGCGCTTGGGCTCCGGGGTGTCGAAGTAGCGGATGGTGCCGGTGAAGCGGGACTCGATCCCGCTGCCGATCTCGGCGCGGTCGAGCGCCGAATCCCACACCATGCGCCACTCCTGGCCCGGGGCCAGCACCGGCAACGCGCGGGGTAGCCGCAGCTCGACGACGTCGGCGTAGCCGTCGGTGGCGTTCTCGTATTCGGCGACCGTCGGCGGGTTCATGAAGGAGAACGTGATGTCGTAGGCCGCCCTCTGGCCGAAGTTCCTGACCACCAACTCGATCACGTGCCAGTCGGCGGGATGCGGTTCCATGAACATCGCGACCTGCGGCCGGGTCTGCTCCGCGGCGAGCCGACGATTGCGGGTGATCTGCCGGTTGGTGAAGATCAAGGTGATGGCCGCGAGCGCGATCGCCGCCCACGCCGCCCACGCGATCCAGGTGCTGGACCCGACGTTGGTGATTCCGTGCCAGCTGTCCTGGATCCACCCCATGGAATCCACCCTCCGCTTATATCACAGGCCGGTTGCCGCTTCGATTCGGTCGGCGGCCTCAGCCGCCCATCAACATTCGCCATTGGGCGAGGTCACGGGCCCGATAGACGTAGTTGGAACGCTTGACTTCCGACAGCGCCGCGCTGGGCTCCGCCGAGTACCAGTGCCCGGGGAACACGGTCGGGTCGCCGGGCAATGTCGCGAGTTGCTGCAGGCTACGGTACATCTCGTCGGAGTCGCCGCCGGGAAAGTCGGTGCGGCCGCAGCCCTCCAGGAACAACGTGTCGCCGGCGACGAGGCGGCCGTCGAGCAGGAAGCACTGGCTGCCGGGCGTGTGACCCGGGGTGTGCAGCAGCTCGATCTCGATGTCGCCGATGCTGACCTTGTCGTGGTTCTCGTGGGCCGTGAGGTCCCCGAGGCCGATCCCGGTGACGCGCGAGACCCATTGCGCCTCAAGGGCATTGACGTGCACCGGCACAGCTTTGCGCTCCAGTAGATCGGCCAGGCCCTGCAGCGAGAAGCCCATCATCGATCCGCCCACGTGGTCTGGGTGGTGGTGAGTCACCAGCACGCCGGACAGGTGCATGCCGTCGGCCTCGAGCGCGTCGAGGAGATCACCGGCCGCGTACGCGGGGTCGACCACCACGCAGTCGCCCGTTTGGCGGTCCCCGATCAGGTAGGCGAAGTTGCGCATCTGGGTCGCGAACATGTCGCCGGCGGCGAAGTCGCGCCCGGAGAGCAGTTGCCGAAAGTACAGCCGGTCTGTTGACACGTGATCAGCCTAGGACCCGCCCTTCGACGGCCCGCAGCGCCGCCGCGAAGTTTGCCGCACACCCCCCCGCGAGCAGCGATTGGCCGCCGGTGGCATGGGTATTGTTGGCGCATGAGGAAGAAGGTCGAAATCGAGATCGACGTCGATCTCATTGACGAGGCGATCCGCCGCTTCCATCTGGCCGACGCCCGCGAGGCCGTCAACCTCGGGTTGCGCACGCTGCTCGCCGAAGCCGATGCCGATGAATCGAACGAGGTGTACGACGAATTCAGCGACCTCAGCGCCTGGCAGCTGCGTCGCGGCGGCGGCGGCGACGCTCCCTAAAGCCCGTTTGGTCCGGTTGTGGGCCAGGTTGTACCCTCTTTTAGGCCCGCGGCACTGCCGATTCGGGTGAACGGCCCCCTTAGCTCAGTCGGTAGAGCGTTTCCATGGTAAGGAAAAGGTCAACGGTTCGATTCCGTTAGGGGGCTCGGCGGACGCCGAGCAGGCGTGGCGGCCCCGACCCCTGGGGTGGTCAGAGGCGATGTAGCTCAGTCGGTTAGAGCGAACGACTCATAATCGTTAGGTCGCCGGTTCGAGTCCGGCCATCGCTACAACACAACAACGCGCGGCGAGAGCCCCGCGAGAAGGAACCGAGAGAGAACCGTCATGGCTTCCAGTACCGATGTACGGCCGAAGATCACCTTGGCCTGTGAGGTGTGCAAGCACCGCAACTACATCACCAAGAAGAACCGCCGGAACGACCCGGACCGCATGGAGCTGAAGAAGTTCTGCCCGAACTGCGGCAAGCACCAGGCGCATCGAGAGACGCGCTAGCGGGAACCTGCGACCGATTATTCGTCACTGACTAGGTAGATTTTAGAGCCGTGCCGTTAAGCGAGAGCATCGTCGGGATGCACTACCGCTATCCCGACCACTACGTCGTGGAGCGGGAGAAGATCCGCGAGTACGCGGTCGCCGTGCAGAACGACGACGCCTTTTATCTCGAGGAGAAGGCGGCGGCCGACCTGGGCTACGGGAGCCTGCTCGCGCCGCTGACGTTCATCTGCGTGTTCGGCTACCAGGCGCAGACGGCGTTCTTCGCGCACGCGAACGTCGCCGTCCAGGACGCGAAGATCGTGCAGGTCGACCAGGTGCTGAAGTTCATGGCGCCGATCGTGGCGGGCGACAGGCTGTACTGCGACGTCTACGTCGACTCGATGCGGGTTTCGCACGGCACCCAGATCATCGTGACCAAGAACATCGTCACCAACCAAGCCGGTGACGTCGTGCAGGAGACCTACACGACCCTGGCGGGCCGTGCCGGTGAGGATGGAGAAGAGGGATTTTCTGATGCCACTGCGTGAGTTCAGCTCGGTGAAGGTGGGCGACCAGCTTCCCGAGAAGACCTACCCGCTGACCCGGCAGGACCTGGTGAATTATGCGGGTGTCTCGGGTGACCTGAACCCGATTCACTGGGATGACGAGATGGCCAAGGTCGTCGGGCTGGACACCGCGATCGCGCACGGCATGCTGACCATGGGCATCGGCGGCGGGTACGTCACCTCGTGGATCGGTGACCCCGGCGCGGTCACCGAGTACAACGTGCGGTTCACCGCGGTGGTCCCGGTCCCCAACGACGGCAAGGGCGCCGAGCTGGTCTTCAGCGGCCGGGTGAAATCCGTCGACCCGGAAACCAAGTCCGTGACCATTGCGCTCACGGCGACCACCGGCGGCAAGAAAATCTTCGGCAGGGCCATCGCGTCCGCGATTCTCGCGTAGCCCATGGCGCTCAAGACCGACATCCGGGGAATGATCTGGCGGTACCCGGACTACTTCGTGGTGGGGCGTGAGCAGCTTCGGCAGTTCGCGCAGGCCATCAAGAACCGCCACCCCGCCCATTTCGACGAAGACGCGGCCGCCGAACTGGGTCACGACGCGATCGTGGCGCCGCTGACCTATGCGACCATCTTCGCCAAGCTGGTCCAGCTGGATTTCTTCCGGCACGTCGACATCGGCATGGAAACCCTGGTGATCGTCCAGGTCGACCAGCGGTTCGTGTTCTCCAAGCCGATCAAGGCCGGCGACAAGCTCTGGGCGCGGATGGACATCCACTCGGTGGACGAGCGCTTCGGCGCCGACATCGTCGTCACCAAGAACACCTGCACGAACGAGCGGGGCGAGGTGGTCTTGCAGTCCTACACCACGCTGATGAGCCAGTACGCCGACCAGTCGGCGAACCTCAAATGGGACCCGGAGTCCGGCCAGGTCATGAGAACGGCGTAATTAGTATCTGACTCGCGCGTCGATGTACACTCGGACCTCGGGGTTTTCCCAGCATTAGCGCGCTTTCCGGGATTCGAGCAATCGGGGAGCGCGCGTGTCATGTAAGCCCCGGTAGGTAAGCGCAGGTTGGCCTGCCAACCGCGAAGGGGCGTAGCTCAACTGGCAGAGCAGCGGTCTCCAAAACCGCAGGTTGCAGGTTCAAGTCCTGTCGCCCCTGCTGACTTGAAAGTCGTGCCATGGTGGACACTGGAATAGTGGCCTTCACCACCGGGACGGCCCGCGGGACACGAGCAAACTTAAGGAGCATGCGGTGAGCGACGAAGGCGAAGCTGCCAACGACGCCACAAGCGACGGCGCTGACAGGGAGGACGACCGCGCGAGTGGCGGCCGGACTGCTGTGGTGACGCGGCCGCAGCGCCCCAGCGGCAAACGATCCCGGCAGCGGGCGGCCGATGCCGGCGACGACGCCGACGTAGAATCGGCGGGCGAGGTCGAGGCCGCCAAGGAGGACAAGACCGCCAAGGGCGGCAAAGCCAAGAAGGCCAAAAAGCCCAAGAAGCCCGGGGACCGTTCGGCCAACCCGTTCGTGTTCGTCTTCAACTACCTCAAGCAGGTGGTTGCGGAGATGCGGAAGGTCATCTGGCCCAACCGCAAGCAGATGCTCACGTACACGTCGGTGGTGCTGGCGTTCCTGGCCTTCATGGTGGCGCTGGTCGGCCTCGCGGATTTCGGCCTCACCAAGCTTGTGCTGCTGGTGTTCGGCTGAGCGAGAAGATAGAGAGGACTAAACCGTGACTACCTTCGACGGTGACACGTCCGCGGGTGAAGCGGTCGACGTAGAAGAGCGCGCCGAGGACACCGAGGCCCAGGAGACGACCGAAGAAGCCACTTCGGCCGAGGCGCCCGAGGAGTCGGCCGAAGAGGTCGACCCGGCGGCCGCGCTCAAGGCGGAGCTGCGCAGCAAGCCCGGTGACTGGTACGTCATCCACTCCTACGCGGGCTACGAGAACAAGGTGAAAGCCAACCTCGAGACGCGCGTGCAGAACCTGGACGTCGGCGACTACATCTTCCAGGTCGAGGTGCCCACCGAAGAGGTCACCGAGATCAAGAACGGTCAGCGCAAGCAGGTCAACCGCAAGGTGCTGCCCGGCTACATCCTGGTGCGCATGGACCTGACCGACGACTCGTGGGCCGCGGTGCGCAACACGCCGGGCGTCACCGGGTTCGTCGGGGCGACATCGCGACCGTCGGCGCTGACGCTGGACGACGTGGTCAAGTTCCTGCTGCCGCGGGGCGCGGCCAAGAAGGCCGCCAAGGGCGCCGCCACCACCGCGGCCGCCGCCGAGGCCGGCGGGCTGGAGCGCCCGACCGTCGAGGTCGACTACGAGGTCGGCGAATCGGTGACGGTCATGGACGGGCCGTTCGCCACGCTGCCGGCGACCATCAGCGAGGTCAACGGCGAACAGCAGAAGCTCAAGGTGCTGGTGTCGATCTTCGGCCGGGAGACGCCGGTGGAGTTGACGTTCAGCCAAGTCTCCAAGATCTAACCGGGCGATCAAGCCCAGTCACGGAAGGAATACCGAACACTCATGGCCCCGAAGAAGAAAGTCGTTGGGCTGATCAAGCTGCAGATCCAGGCCGGCCAGGCCAACCCCGCGCCGCCGGTCGGACCCGCGCTCGGCCAGCACGGCGTCAACATCATGGAGTTCTGCAAGGCCTACAACGCGGCCACGGAGAACCAGCGCGGTCAGGTCATCCCGGTGGAGATCACGGTCTACGAGGACCGCAGCTTCACCTTCACGCTCAAGACGCCGCCCGCGGCGAAGCTGCTGCTGAAGGCGGCCGGCGTGGGCAAGGGCTCGGCCGAGCCGCACAAGACCAAGGTCGCCAAGGTCACCTGGGACCAGGTCAAGGAGATCGCCGAAACCAAGAAGACCGATCTCAACGCGAACGACATCGACGCGGCCGCCAAGATCATCGCCGGCACCGCCCGGTCGATGGGGATCACCGTCGAATAGGCGGGCATAGTTCGACCCCGTGGGAGGGCCAGCTTCGGCCCGCCGACCACGACCCAACACCAGATTGGATGAATCAATGAGCAAGAACAGCAAGGCATACCGCGCGGCCGCCGAGAAGGTGGACCGCAACAACCTGTACAGCCCGCTGGAGGCGGCCAAGCTCGCCAAGGAGACCGCGTCGGCCAAGCAGGACGCGACGGTCGAAGTGGCGATCCGGCTCGGCGTCGACCCGCGCAAGGCCGACCAGATGGTGCGCGGCACCGTCAACCTGCCGCACGGCACCGGCAAGACGGCCCGCGTCGCGGTGTTCGCGGTGGGCGACAAGGCCGAGCAGGCGCAGGCCGCCGGCGCCGACATCGTCGGCAGCGACGACCTGATCGAGAAGATCCAGGGCGGCTTCCTGGACTTCGACGCCGCGATCGCGACGCCCGACCAGATGGCCAAGGTCGGCCGCATCGCCCGCGTGCTGGGCCCGCGCGGCCTGATGCCCAACCCCAAGACGGGCACCGTGACCCCGGACGTGGCCAAGGCCGTGGCCGACATCAAGGGCGGCAAGATCAACTTCCGCATCGACAAGCAGGCCAACCTGCACTTCGTGATCGGCAAGGCGTCCTTCGACGAGAAGGCCCTCGCCGAGAACTACGGCGCCGCGCTTGATGAGGTGTTGCGGCTCAAGCCGTCCGCCTCGAAGGGCCGCTACCTGAAGAAGATCACCGTGTCGACGACCACGGGCCCGGGCATCCCGGTGGACCCGTCCGTCACGCGCAACTTCGCGGAGGCCTGAGGCCTGAGGCTAGCCGCCGCACTCGGCGATGCGGCGCCGCAGAAACTCGCGGCCCGGCTCGGAGCCGTTGAGCGCCAACGCCTTTCGATACCAGGAGGCGGCGTCGGCCGGCCTGCCCGCGCGCCGCAGTAGGTCGGCGCGCACGGTCGCGTGCAGGTTCGAGTGGCTCAACCGGGGGTCGTGCGCCACCTCGTCGAGGGCGGCCAGCCCCGCGTCGGGGCCGTCGCGAAGGCCGACGGCCAGCGCGCGGTTGGCGCGCACCACCGGCGAGTCGGTCACCCGCAGCAGCCGGTCGTAGGCCGCGCAGATGGTGGCCCAGTCGGTCTGCTCCCAGGACGGCGCCGTCGCGTGCAGCGCGGCGATCACCGCCTGCGGCAGATAGGGGCCCGTCGACCCCTCGGCCCGGCGGAGCCGATCCAGCCCCCGGGCGATGCGGCCGCGGTCCCACCGGCGGCGGTCCTGTTCCTCCAGCGGCACCAGCATCCCGCTGTCGTCGACGCGGGTGGCCCGCCGCGAATCGTGCAGCATCATCAGGGCGGCCAGCGCGTGCGCCTCGGGCTCCTGCGGCATCAGCGCGCACAGCTCACCGGCCAGCCGGATCCCCTCGTCGCACAGCTCGTCGCGAATCGCCGACGGGCCCGCCGTGGACCAATAGCCCTCGGTGAACACCGAGTAGATGCAGGCCAGCACGTGCGGGGTGCGTTCGGGCAGCAGCTCGGCCGGCGGCACCCGCAGCGGGATGTTGGCGTGCCGAACCTTGTTCTTGGCGCGCGTGATTCGCTGGCCGATCGCCGCCTCGGTCTGCAGCAGCGCGCGGGCGATCTCGGTGACGGTCAGCCCCGACACCAGCCGCAGGGTGAGCGCCAGCTGTGACGGGCGGTCCAGGGCGGGGTGCGCGCAGGTGAACATCATCCGCAGCTCGTCGTCGGGGACGGGGGACGGATCGGTGTGATCGGTGCGGGCCCGAATCTCGTCAACCACGGCCGCCAATTCCTTTCCTGGGCGGGCGGATTCGCGGCGCAGCCGGTCGCGGGCTCGGTTGCGGGCCACGGTCACCAGCCAGCCCCCGGGATTGGCCGGCATGCCGTCGCGGCCCCAGCTGCGCAGCGCCTCGGCGCAGGCCTCCTGGACGGCGTCCTCCGCGATGGTGAGGTCGCCGGACCACCGCGCGAGCGCGGCGACCGCGGGTCCCCACTCCTGCCGAAAGACGCCGTCCAGGTTGGGCATTCGCGACGGTTAGAGCGCGGAGAGGCCGGCCAGTTGACGCACCTGCACGGTCGAAGCTGGGATCATCGACGCCAGCTTGACGGCCTCGTCGCGATCCGCGGCGCCGAGCAGGTAGACGCCGGTGGCGATCTCGGCGCCCTCCACGTAGGGCCCGTCGGTGATCAGGACCTCGCCGTCGCGCACCCGCACCGTCGTCGCGGTGGTCCGGTCGTGCAACGCGGCGCCGCCCAGGATGTGGTCGCCCGCGGCCGCGTGAAGCTCGGCGTGACGGGCCGCCACGGCCTCCCATTCCGGGGTGCCGGGCGTGTGGGCCGACGCGGGGGGTTCCAGCAGCAGCGCCAGCCAGTCGTTTCCGGTGAGCCGGCGGGTCGGCTCGATCGCGTGGACCACCGGCCACAACTCGACGGCCCCGACCTGGGCCAGCGGGACGTCGCGCGCCAGCGCGATCGCCTCGTCCAGGTTGTCGGCCTCGAACACGTAGTAGCCGCAAGCCACCTCGGCGGATTCGGCGAACGGGCCGTCGGTGACCGTCGGCGCGTCCGGGCCGCCGGTGATGACCGCCGCGGCGGCGGCCGGCGCCAGCGCGTCGCCCGCCTTGATCGCCGACCCGGCGTTGGCGTGGAAGTTCTGCCACGCCGCCATCGTGGCGGCCGGGTCGTCGGGCGTGCGGTCTTGCTCCCTGCTGATCAATAAGGCGAAGTACTGCATGGTGTCGTCACCTCCAGGTAGTGAGCGAAGCCCCGTGCTCCACTCTCTACCTATCCGACGAACGACGCAGCCCCAATCCGACAGGCGCGGACTTCTAGGCGGCGGCCCCCGGCTTGAGGTAGGTCACCAGGCTGACGTCAAGCGCCTCGTCGGTGAAGTAGTGCTCGCACCCGCGCAGGTACTTGATATAGCGGTTGTAGACCTCTTCGGAGGTGACCTCGATGGCCTTGTCCTTGTTGGCCTCAAGGTTGTCGCCCCAGATGTGCAGCGTCTTGATGTAATGCGGCCGCAGTGAAAGCGGTTCGGGCACAACGAAACCCGCCTTCTCGCCATGGTCGACCATCATCTGGGTGGACGGCAGCCGGCCGCCCGGGAAGATCTCGGTGATGATGAACTTGATGAACCGGGCCGTCTCGAAGGTCAGCTTCTTGCCGCGGGCGGCCAGGTCATACGGGTGGTAGCTGACGCTGCTCTGCACGGTCATCCGGCCGTCTTCGGGCATGATGTCGAACGTCCGCTTGAAGAAGTCGTCGTAGTTCTCGTGCCCGAAGTGCTCGAAGGCCTCGATCGACACGATCCGGTCGACCGGCTCGTTGAAGTCCTCCCAGTTCTGCAGGCGGACCTCCCGCGAACGGTCGGTGTCGATCGACGCCAGCAGCTGCTCGCAGCGGGCGTGCTGGTTCTTCGACAGGGTCAGGCCGATCACGTTGACGTCGAACCGCTCGACGGCGCGCTTCATGGTGGTGCCCCAGCCGCAGCCGATGTCCAGCAGGGTCATGCCCGGCTTGAGGTCCAGCTTGTCCAGGTTCAGGTCGATCTTGGCGTACTGCGCCTCTTCCAGCGTCATGTCATCGCGCTCGAAGTAGGCGCAGCTGTAGATCCTGGTCGGGTCCTGGAACAAGGCGAAGAAGTCGTCGGAGACGTCGTAGTGCGCCTGAATGTCTTCGGGAGCCGTCCGTATCTTCGTGGGGCTAGCCGGTTGATCAGCCATTTTCGTCTTGTTCTCCTGGATGAAGTTCACTGCTTACTGCCCACGCATGTGCTCGGGGTGTGACGTGCAACGATACCGAAGTCTACGTTTGCAGCGTGAATCGCCTGGCCGTCGGCGCGGGGCGTGGCGAACCCGGGCCGGCGGGGAGCTACTTGGTGAGCGTGTACTGGGCGACGTTCGAGATGCCCTTGCGGAAGAGCTCGGCGCACCCCGTCAGATAACGCATGAAGCGGTTGTAGACCTCTTCGGACTGAATGGCGATCGCGCGTTCCCGATTGGCTTCCAGATTGGCCGCCCACGTGTCCAGGGTCCGCGCGTAATGCGGCCGCAGGTATTCGATTTGCTCGATCGCGAAACCGCTGGCTTGCGCGTAGTCGACGATATCGGTCTCGCCGCACATCTGGCCGCCGGGAAAGATTTCCTTTCCGAGGAAATGGAAGAAACGCAGATCCGACATGGTGATCGGGATGCCGCGCTCTTTCCACTGCGACTGCGGATAGGTGAAGATGCTGTGCATCATCATCCGGCTGTCGTCGGGCAGCGTCTTGTAGGCCCAATCCCAAAACGCGGGCCAGCGTTCCTTTTTGAACGCGTCGAAGGCCTCGAAGCTCATGATCCGGTCGACCTGCTCGTCGAACTCCTCCCAGCCCTGCAGCCGGGCCTCGACGCGGCGCGTCGTTTCGATGGCCTCCAGCCGTGCCTTGGTGCGCGCGTAGTGGTTTCGGCTGAGCGTGATTCCGATGACGTTCACGTCGTACTTCTCGACCGCTCGGACCACGGCCCCGCCCCAGCCGCACCCGACGTCGAGCAACGTCATGCCCGGCTCGAGCTTCAGCTTCTCCAGCCCCAGATCCAGCTTGGCCAGCTGCGCCTCTTCCAGCGTCATGTCGTCGTTCTTGAAATAGGCGCAGGTGTAGACCATGTTGGGGTCGAGGAACAGCGCGAAGAAGTCGTCTGAAATGTCGTAGGTCGCCTGCGACTCTTCGTAATACGGCTTCAGCTTTGCCATCGGGTAGACCCACCTCCTTGGACAACCGTACAACTTGGCGACGCGGACTGAGATGGCAGGGGAAGCGTTTCGTCCGAGTGATTTTGGTTCAGCTCGCGTTGGCGAAGTTGCTCGTCAGCACGCCGATGACCTGATCCCACAACTGCTGGGGCAGATCATGTCCCATCCCGTCGAATAACACCAATCGAGCGCCGTCGATGGCCCTGGCCACCGCGCGGCCGCCGAACGGCCGCATCAGCTTGTCGGCCCGACCGTGGATCACGACGGTCGGGGCGGCGATTCGCCGGTTGTAGCGTTTGAGGCTGCCGCTGCCCAGCACGGCGTCGAAATGCCGGGCGACGCCCCAGGGGTAATAGCTGCGTTCGTAGCTTTCGATGGCCTCGGCGCGCAGCTGCTCCTCGGGCGCCAAATACCGCTGGCTGCCGATGATCTTGCTGACCCGAACCGCGTTGTCGACGATCACGTCCCGCGGCGAGCTCGGCGCCGGCCCCTTGATCAGCGCCAGCAATTGGCGAGGGCCGGGCGGGGGCAGGAACGCCGCATTGTTGCTGGAGAAGATGATTGCCAGGGTTTTCGTCCGCTCGCGGAACCGCGCGGCGAAGATCTGGGCGATCATGCCGCCCATCGACGCGCCCACGATGTGCGCGCGTTCGATGCCCAGGTGATCGAGCACGGCCGCGGCGTCGTCGGCCATGTCCTCGAGCTTGTATCCCGCCTGGCTGGGCAGGCCCACCCAGGAGCGGGCCAACCGCGTCAGCAGCGGCTGGCCCGCGCCGCGATGCCGGGTCTTGGTCGACAGGCCGACGTCGCGGTTGTCGTACCGGATGACGCGCAGCCCGTGGTCGACCAGCCGCTCGCAGAAGCCGGTTCGCCACAGCAGCAGCTGCGCGCCCAGCCCCATGATCAGCAGCACCGGCGGGGCGTCGACGTCGCCCATGTCCTCGTAATACAGCTTCACCTCGCCGCCCGAGGTGGCGTTCCCGGCGCGGATCTCCATCAGACCTCGACGTCCGACTGGTGCTCGCGGCTCACCTCGACCATGAAGTTGGCGAAGTAACCGGTCAGCTGCGGGTCGGACATCATCTGCCATTTGGGCGCGAGCAATTTCATGTACCGCTCGACGTAGAGGAACTGCTTGCCGATCAAGACCAGTTCGCGGGGCAGCTTGACGTCGTAGGCGTCGGCCAGCGTCGACAGCTGGCGCCCGATGTCGGCGTAGGACATGTCGCCCAGCGTCGACATGGTCAGCGGGGTGGCGAACTTCTCGAGGTCCTTGGCCGCCTGGGCCTCGGGCTTCATGGTGCCGACGGCGCCCATCAGCACCACGATCTTGCCGGCCGCGGCGTGGTCCTTCTTGACCAGCAGCGCGTACACCAGCTCGCGCAGCAGCCACCGGGTGCGGGGGTCGATGCGACCCATGATCCCGAAGTCGAAGAACACGATGCGGCCCTGGTCGTCGACGTAGAGGTTGCCCGCGTGCAGGTCGCCGTGGAACAGCCCGTGCCGCAGCCCGCCCTCGAAAAGCGAGAACAGCAGCGCCTTCACCAGCTCGACCCCGTCGAACCCGGCCTTGCGGATGGCGGCCACGTCGTCGATGCGGATGCCGTGCACCCGCTCCATGGTCAGCACCCGCTCGGAGGTGAAGTCCCAGTGCACCTGCGGCACCCGGATGTTGCGGCCCAGCGGCGAGGCGTGCAGGTGCGAGACCCACGCGTCCATCGACTGCGCCTCCAGCCGGAAGTTCAGCTCCTCGGCCAGGTTGTCGGAGAAGTCGGCGACCACGTCCTGCGCCGAAAGCCGGCGACCCAGCTTGGCCAGCTCGACGGCCTGGGCGAAGCGCTTGAGGATCTGCAGGTCGGCCGCGACGCGGCGGCGGATCCCCGGGCGCTGGATCTTGACGACGACCTCTTCGCCGGTGTGCAGGGTCGCGTAGTGCACCTGCGCGATCGACGCCGACGCGAACGGCTCCTCTTCCCACTTGGCGAACAGCTCCGCGGGGTCGCCGCCGAGCTCCTCGGCGAGCAGCTTGTGCACCTCGTCGGTGTCGGCGGGGGGCACCCGGTCGAGCAGGCCGCGGAACTCGCGGGACAGCGATTCGCCGAACGCCCCCGGGCTGGACGCGATGATCTGCCCGAACTTGACGTACGTCGGGCCGAGGTCGGCGAAGGTCTGCGGGAGCTGCTTGATCACCTTCTGCTGCCACGGGCCCTTGCCCGGCAGCTTGCTGACGACGCGGGCGGCGGTGCGAGTGACCTGCCATCCGGTCACGGCCACCCGGGCCGCTTCGACCGGCAGCGGCACCCGGTCGAGCCTGGCCACCTCGCGATGCTTGGTAGAACTCATTCCAGCAGTCTGCCAAATCGGCGGTGTCAAGCTCCAATTCGCTGTGACCGCGCTCACTCCACGCTCGGGCCGCCGAGCGTGCACTCACGGCGACGTTCGGGGCCGAATTCCGCCCTGATTACACGTTCGGTGACGGCCGGGCGCTCACGGCTTCCGCCAGGGCTGCACCCAGCCCTGGATCGCCCAGCCCTCCAGCCCCGCGATCAGCTCGTACATGGTGGCGCCGTCGATGGTTTCGCGGATGATGTCGGCGTGCCCGGCGTGCCGGGCCAGCTCGTTGATCACATGCAGGATCACCCAGCGCACCGACCAGGCCTCCTGATTCTTCGGAAACCAGGGGATGTCCTTGGGAACCGGTACGGCCGCGTCGAGGTCGGCGGTCTCGACCAGCCGCAGCGATTCGGCGTTCTGGGCTTCGAACGCCCGCAGCAGCCCGTCCAGCGTCTCGTCGGGCCGCATCACGTGCTGGTCGGCGAACTCTTGCGAAATCTGCTCGAACGGGCGGGTGTCTTTCGGGGGCGCGTCCGGCGCGGCGGCGACCCGGCTCATCCAGCTGCGCTGCATCCCGGTGGCGTGCTTGATCAGACCGCCGATCGACAGCGCGCTCACCGAGGGCGTGGACCGGGCCTGTTCGTCGGTGAGGCCGTAGCTGACCGCGAAATACGCGCTCTGGTGAAACGCCAGGTATTCGCGCAGGGCGCTGCGTTCGTCGGCCACGGGCGGGGCGAGGGCGGGCATTAGCAGATCGTAGATCGCCGGCGCGCCGTAAAGTGCGGGGATGCAGCTGGTTTCGGCGCGCTCGACCGAGCTTTTCGTCGGGCCGCCGGACGCGCCGTTGCAGCTGGTCCGCGTCACGCTCCGCGGCCCCGCCGCGTCGACGCGGGTCCGCGTGGACGGCGACGGCCTGGCCGGCGAGGCGGTGGCCGCGGGCGAGCTGGTCGAGGTGCCGGTCGCGGTGCGCAACCCCGTGGTCGGCGAGCGGCGGGCGGCACGGGTGCACGCGGGCGAATTCGTCGAGTCCTTCGAATTCGTCGTCGGCGAGCCCGGCTGGACCATGTTCATGGTCAGCCATTTCCACTACGACCCGGTCTGGTGGAACACCCAGGGCGCGTACACGAGCGAGTGGGCCGAGGACCCGCCGGGGCGCGCGCGGCAGACCAATGGCTTCGAGCTGGTGCACGCGCACCTGGAGATGGCCCGACGGGAGCCCGAGTACAAGTTCGTGCTGGCCGAGGTGGACTACCTCAAGCCGTACTGGGACACCCGGCCCGAGGACCGCGCCGACCTGCGCCGGTTCATCGCGCAGGGCCGCGTCGAGGTGATGGGCGGCACGTACAACGAACCCAACACCAACCTCACCGGCCCGGAGACCACGATCCGGAATTTGGTGCACGGCATCGGGTTCCAGCGCGACGTGCTGGGCGCCCACCCGCAGACCGCCTGGCAGCTGGACGTGTTCGGGCACGACCCGCAATTCCCCGGGATGGCCGCCGACGCCGGGCTGACGTCGAGCTCGTGGGCGCGCGGCCCGCACCACCAATGGGGCCCGGCGTTGGGCGGCGGCGACGTGAACCGCATGCAGTTCAGCAGCGAGTTCGAGTGGATTTCGCCGTCTGGGCGCGGACTGCTCACCCACTACATGCCCGCCCATTATTCGGCGGGCTGGTGGATGGACTCGTCGACCTCGCTGGCCGAGGCCGAGGAGGCCACCCTCGAGCAGTTCGAGCTGCTGAAGCAGGTGGCGCTGACGCGCAACGTGTTGCTGCCCGTCGGCACCGACTACACGCCGCCGAACAAATGGGTCACCGCCATCCACCGCGACTGGGCCGAGCGCTACACCTGGCCGCGGTTCGTCTGCGCGCTGCCGCGGGAGTTCTTCGCCGCCGTGCGCGCCGAACTGGCCGAGCGCGGCCGCGCCCCGTCACCGCAGACCCGCGACATGAACCCGATCTACACCGGCAAGGACGTGTCGTACATCGACACCAAACAGGCCAACCGGGCCGCCGAGCACGCCGTGCTGGAGGCCGAGCGCTTCGCGGTGTTCGCCGGGCTGCTGGGTGGCGCCGAGTATCCGCAGGCGGCGCTGGCCAAGGCGTGGGTGCAGCTGGCCTACGGGGCGCACCACGACGCCATCACCGGCTCGGAATCCGACCAGGTCTACCTCGATCTGCTGACCGGCTGGCGAGACGCCTGGGAGCTGGGCCGCGCCGCCCGCGACGCGTCGCTGGCGGTGCTGTCGGAAACCGTCGGCGGTGACGTCGTCGTCTGGAATCCGCTGGCGCAGCCGCGCACCGACGTCGTCACCGCGCGGCTCGACCCGCCGCTGGCCGCGGGGGCCCGGGTGCTGGACATCGACGGCGCCGAGCTGCCCGCGCACGTCGGCCAGGGCGGCCGGTCGGTGACCTGGCTGGCGCGTGACGTGCCGTCGCTTGGGTGGCGGGCCTACCGGCTGGTTCCCGGCGGCGAGCCCACCGGCTGGGAGCCGGTGCCCGGCCCGGTGATCGCCAACGAGCATTTCCGCGTCGCGGTCGATCCGGCGCGCGGCGGGGGAGTCGCGTCGCTGGTTCGCGACGGCCGCGAACTGATCGCCGCCGGCCGGGTGGGCAACGAGCTGGCCGTCTACGAGGAGTACGCGTCGCACCCGACGCAGGGCGAGGGCCCGTGGCACCTGCTGCCCAAGGGGCCGGTGGTGTGCTCGTCGGAGTCGCCGGCCGCCGCGCAGGCCTACCACGGCCCGCTGGGGCAGCGGCTCGTCGTCACCGGGCGGATCGGCGCCCTGCTGCGCTACACCCAGACCCTGACGCTGTGGCGCGGCGTGCCGCGGCTGGACTGCCGCACCACCATCGACGGGTTCACCGGCGCCGACCGCCTGGTGCGGCTGCGCTGGCCCTGCCCGGTGCCGGGCGCCATGCCGGTCAGCGAGGTCGGCGACGCCGTCGTCGGGCGCGGGTTCGCCCTGCTGCACGACGGCCCGCGCTCGGTGGACACCGCGCGGCACCCGTGGACGCTGGACAACCCTGCCCACGGCTGGTTCGGCCTGTCCTCGGCGGCGCGGGTCCGGGTCGGCGACAGCGTGCGGGCGATCTCGGTGGCAGAGGTGGTGACGCCCGACGAGGCGGTGTCGGGACCGCTCGCGCGCGAGCTGATGGTCGCGCTGGTCCGCGCCGGGGTGACGGCCACCTGCAGCGGCGCCGCCAAGCAGCGCTACGGCCACCTCGACGTCGATTCGAACCTGCCCGACGTGCGCATCGCGCTGGGCGGACCGGCCCGCAACGCCTTCGCCGACGCGGCGCTGGGGCCGTACCGCGAGGAGCTCGACCGCCAGCTCGCGGCGACGGGCCGGGCGCGGGTGTGGGTGCCGGCCGCGACGCCGCTCGCGGCGGTGTGGACGCCCGGCGCCGACCTGCGCGCGCCGTCGGCGCTGCCGGTGCTGGTGATCGCCGGCCGCGACGACGACAGCCTGGCCGCCGCGATCGCCGCGTTGGTCGAGGACCTCGCCGACGCGGAAATCTCAGTCAGCCAGCGGGCGCCTGCCGTCGGCGGCGAGTTCGAGGACCGCACCGTCGCCCTGCTCAACCGGGGCGTGCCCAGCTTCGCCGTCGACACCGACGGGACTCTGCACACCGCGCTGATGCGCTCCTGCACCGGCTGGCCCTCGGGCACCTGGATCGACGAACCGCGCCGCACCGCCCCGGACGGCTCGAACTTCCAACTCCAGCACTGGACGCACGATTTCGACTACGCGCTGGTCTGCGGCGACGGCGACTGGCGGCGCGCCCGGGTCCCCGCCCGCAGCGCGGAGTTCTCCCACCCGCTGCTCGCCGTCGCCACCGGCCGGGCGCCGGGCCCGTTGCCCGCGGTCGGCTCCCTGTTGACCGTCGAGCCCGCCGGCGCGGTGCAGCTCGCGGCCCTCAAGGCGGCCGGCAACCCGCTGGCGGCGGGCCGCGCCCGACCGGTCGACCCGCGCGAGGTGGCGCTGCGCCTGGTGGAGACGACGGGGCCGGGGACCGGCGTGACGCTCGGCTCGGACGTCGGCGCCATCGGCGACCCGCGCGGCGCCGACCTCCTCGAAGCCGACCTGGAAGCCCCGGGCGCGGGCCGGCGCCCGCTCGAGCTGCACGGCTGCCAGGTGGCCACCGTGCTGGCCCGATTCGACGCTCCCCACGCCCCCGCGCGATCCCGCGCGCTGGCCCCCGATGCCGAGGCCGCCCAGCCG
Organism: Mycobacterium sp. UM_11; assembly: GCF_001414075.1. Classification (NCBI taxonomy): domain Bacteria; kingdom Bacillati; phylum Actinomycetota; class Actinomycetes; order Mycobacteriales; family Mycobacteriaceae; genus Mycobacterium; species Mycobacterium sp. UM_11. Next base: position 54,653 of record NZ_LATC01000002.1, read on the forward strand.
TTGTACGCGCGCTACTGGCTGCACAACCGGGGCCCGGCGCCGCTCGGCGGGCTGCCGGCGGTCGCTCACCTGCATCCCGCGCGGGTGCAAGCCGAGCCGGGCGACGAGGTCGTGCTGCGCCTCACCGCGGCCAGCGACTGCAGCGACGCCACCGTGACCGGGACGGTCACCCTGGTGTGTCCGGAGGGCTGGTCGGCCAAGCCCGACGAGCTGCCCCTCACCCTGCGCGGCGGCGAGCACCGCGAGGCCGACGTGGCCGTGTCGGTGCCGGCCGGCGTCGACCCGGGGCGCTACCCCGTGCGCGCGCAGCTCCGCCTCGGCGGCGACCAGATCCCGGAGGCGTGGCGCCAGACCGTCGAGGACGTGTGCCTGGTCGAGGTCGGCGCCCGCGACGAGGCCGAGCTGATCTACCTCGCCGAGGGGCCGGCCGGCGTGGAGTTGCCCGCCGGCGGCACGGCGGCGCTGACCGTCACGGTCGGCAGCCGCGCCGGGGCGGACCTGGCGCTCGAGGCCCACCTGATCAGCCCGTGGGGCACCTGGGAGTGGCTGGGCCCCGCCGCGGTGGGCGCGGTGCTGCCCGCCCGCGGCACCGTTGGCCTCCGCTTCTCGGTGACCCCGCCGCCCGGGCTGGAGCCCGGCCGGTGGTGGGCCCTGGTCCGGGTCGGCTGCGCCGGCCGGCTGCTCTACACCCCGGCGGTGGAGGTGCGCGTGACATGAGCGTGGTGGCGACGGTGGCCGGCGCCCCGGTGTTGGTCGACGAGGTCGATGCGGCCGAGGCGCGGTTGCGCGGCGGACCCGGCGCGGCCGCCCTGCCGGCCGGCGGCACCGGGGAGGGGCGGCAACTGCGGCGCTGGCTGACCCAGCTGATCGTGACCGAGCGGGTGGTCGCGGCCGAGGCCGAAGCGCGCGGCCTCAGCGGGCGCGGCGCGCCGAGCGAGGCGCAGCTGTTGCCCGACGCGACGGCCCGGCTGGAAATCGGCAGCGTGGCCGCGGCCGCGCTGGCGGACCCCCGCGCCCGGGCCCTGTTCGCCGATGTCACCGCCGCGGTGCGCGTCACGGATGAGGAGGTGGCCGCGTACCACGCCCGCAACCCGCTGCGGTTCGCCGAGCCGAGCCGCCGGCCGCACGGCTGGCGCTCCCCGTCGCCGGTCTCCCCGCCGCTGGCCGACGTGCGGCCATTGATCGCCGCGCATCTGCTGGGCGCCGCGCGGCGGCGCGCGTTCCGGGTGTGGCTGGACGCGCGACGGGCCGAGCTGGTGCGGCTGTCTCCCGGCTACGAGCATCCCGGCGACCCCCGCCAACCCGACAACGTCCACCGGCACTGATCGCGATGCTCACCCTCTGCCTGGACATCGGCGGCACCAAGATCGCCGCCGGCCTCGCCGACCCCGCGGGCGCGCTGGTGCACACGGTCATCCGGCCCACGCCGGGCGGCGGCGCGGCCGAACAGGTGTGGGCCGCGGTCGACGCGGCGATCGCCGACGCGCTGCGCGCGGCCGACGGCGGCGTGGCCGCGGTGGGCATCGGCTCGGCCGGGCCCATCGACCTGTCCGCCGGCACCGTCAGCCCGGTCAATATCAAAGGGTGGCAACGGTTCCCGCTGCGCGACCGCGTCGCGGCCGCGGTGCCGGGGGTGCCCGTGCGGCTCGGCGGCGACGGGCTGTGCATGGCGCTGGGCGAGCACTGGCGCGGCGCGGGTCGCAGCGCCGGCTTCATGCTGGGCATGGTGGTGTCCACCGGCGTGGGCGGCGGGCTCGTGCTCGGCGGGATCCCGTACACCGGCCGCACCGGCAACGCCGGTCACGTCGGGCACGTGGTGGTGGAGGACGCCGGGCCGCCCTGCGTGTGTGGCGGCCGCGGCTGCGTCGAAGCCATCGCGTCCGGGCCGTCGATGGTGCGCTGGGCGCGGGCCAACGGCTGGTCCGCGCCGCCGACGGCGGGCGCGCGGGAGCTGGCCGCCGCCGCGGCGGCCGGGGACGCGTTGGCGGGCCGGGCGTTTCGCCGGGGCGCCACCGCGTTGGCGGCGATGATCGCCTCGGTCGGCGCCGTCTGCGACCTGGACCTCGTCGTCATCGGGGGCGGGGTCGCCAACTCCGGCGGCCTGCTCTTCGACCCGTTACGGGAGAAGCTGGCCGAATACGCCCGCCTGGACTTCGTGGCCGGGCTGCGAGTGGTGCCCGCCGAACTCGGCGGCCAGGCCGGCCTGGTCGGCGCGGCCCGGCTGGCCGGTCTGGGCTGAGCGGCCGCCGAACGCCGCCGTTTTGGCTGACGGGGGACGGCCAGGCTATCCTGGTTGCCGATCCACCGAAGACCGTCGGTCACCGAGCAATCGGTTGAAGGTCCGGGAGCATCCCGGCGGCCCACGCAGGAGGACGAGGCAGCAGCGCCGGCACGCGCCGGCGTTTTTCACGCCCCGGCCGCATCCTGCGCCGGGGCGTTCGTCGTTTTCGGGTGATCACAGACGACACGTCGCATGGCTTTCATTTCAGGAGGTACGCATGGCTAAGGCTGACAAAGCCACCGCCGTCGCCGACATCGCCGAGCAGTTCAGGGAGGCGACCGCCACCCTGATCACCGAGTACCGCGGTCTGACCGTGGCCAACCTGGCCGAGCTGCGCCGCTCGCTGAGCGGGTCGGCCACGTACTCGGTCGCCAAGAACACGCTGATCAAGCGGGCGGCGTCGGAGGCCGGCGTCGAGGGTCTCGACGAATTGTTCGCCGGGCCGACCGCCATCGCGTTCGTCACCGGCGAGCCCGTCGACGCCGCCAAGGCCATCAAGACCTTCGCCAAGGACAACAAGGCGCTGGTCATCAAGGGTGGCTACATGGACGGTCGCGCGTTGACCGTCGCCGAGGTCGAGCGCATCGCCGACCTGGAGTCGCGCGAGGTGCTGCTGGCCAAGCTGGCCGGCGCCATGAAGGGCAACCTCGCCAAGGCGGCCGGCCTGTTCAACGCCCCGGCCTCGCAGGTCGCCCGCCTGGCGGCCGCGCTGCAGGAAAAGAAGGCCGCTGAAGCCCCGGCAGCCCCGGCAGCCCCGGCAGCGACTGCGGCCCCCGAGGCGGCGGAGCCCGCCCCGGAACCAGCTTCGGAAGCGCCCACGGAATCTTCTGAAACCCCGGCCGAAGCCGAATAACCCCAAACCCAAACCAGGAAGGACCCACACACCATGGCGAAAATGTCTACCGACGACCTGCTCGACGCCTTCAAGGAAATGACCCTGTTGGAGCTCTCCGACTTCGTCAAGAAGTTCGAGGAGACCTTCGAGGTCACCGCGGCCGCTCCGGTCGCCGTCGCCGCGGCCGGCCCGGCCGCCGGTGGCGCGCCCGCCGAGGCCGCCGAGGAGCAGTCCGAGTTCGACGTCATCCTCGAGGCCGCCGGCGACAAGAAGATCGGCGTCATCAAGGTGGTCCGCGAGATCGTCTCCGGCCTGGGCCTCAAGGAGGCCAAGGACCTGGTCGACGGCGCGCCCAAGCCGCTGCTGGAGAAGGTGGCCAAGGAGGCCGCCGACGAGGCCAAGACCAAGCTCGAGGCCGCCGGCGCCACCGTCACCGTCAAGTAGCCCGACGTCACGAAACCCCCGGAAGCGACCTTCCGGGGGTTTCGTGCGCTCAGCCCAGCCGCAGGGACCGTTTCGCGCGTTCGGGTGAATCGCCCAGGGCGACAAGCAGATTCGACTTCATCGAGCCGAGCACCGAGCCGACCGCCGCGCCGTCGTCGCCGTAGAAGCCGGCGAGCTCGAGCATGACGAACCCGTGCACCAGCGCCCAGAACTGGGCCGCCGTGCTGACCACCGCGAGGTCGTCGTCGGCGGTGCCGACGGTGATCCGGCCCGCCCGCATCGATCGCTGCACCGCCCGCACGACGTGGGCGAAGCTGGGGATGTCCCGCTCGATCTCGGCGACCGTCAGCGCCAACACGTTGCCCGCCGGCGCGTTGATGCCGTGCGCGCTGGTGCTGCCGAACATCAGCCGATACATGTGCGGGTGCTCGATCGCGTAGCGCCGGTAGGCGGCACCGGTGGCGAACAGGTCCGCGACCGGGTCGGCGGTCTGCGGCACCGTCAGCGCGGCGTCGAACTGGCGCAGGCCTTCCTCGGCCACCTCGGCGATCAGCCCGCGCATCCCGCCGAAATGGGTGTACAGCGCCATCGTCGAGGTTCCCGCCGCGCCGGCGATCTTGCGGGTCTGCAACGCGTCGGGGCCGTGTTCGTGCAGCAGGTCGACCGCGGCGGACAGCATCTCGTCGCGCACATTGCGCTGCGGCTGTGCAACCTCTGCGGTCATCGTTGCCATCTTCCCATCGGCGGCGTACGGTTCCTATAACAACGTCATATCAATGTTATAGGAGCTCGGAGATGACGTCCACGCAAACCGCCGAAGCCCGGAACCCCTATCTCGAGGGCCTGCTGGCGCCGGTGGCCGCCGAGGTCACCGCGACCGACCTGCCGGTCACCGGGCGCATCCCGGAACACCTCGACGGGCGCTACCTGCGCAACGGACCCAACCCCGCCGAAGAGGTCGACCCCGCCACGTATCACTGGTTCAGCGGCGACGGGATGGTGCACGGCGTGGCGCTGAGCGACGGCAAGGCCCGCTGGTACCGCAACCGCTGGGTGCGCAGCCTGTCGCTGTGCGCCGCCCTGGGCGAGCGGGCGCCGGGCCGGCTCGACCCCCGCGCGGGCATGCTGTCGCTGGGTGCCAACACCGACGTCCTCACCCACGCCGGGCGGACCCTGGCGCTGGTCGAGGGCGGGGTGGCCAACTACGAGCTCACCGACGAGCTGGACACCGTCGGGACGTGCGACTTCGACGGCACCCTGGCCGGCGGCTACACCGCCCACCCGCACCGCGACCCGCGCACCGGCGAATTGCACGCCGTCTCTTACTCATTCGCGCGCGGGCGGACCGTGCAGTATTCGGTGATCGACACCCGGGGGCGGGCCCGTCGCACCGTCGACATCGAGGTGTCAGGCTCGCCGATGATGCACGACTTCTCGCTGACCGACAAATACGTTGTGATCTACGACCTGCCGGTGACCTTCGACCCGATCCAGGTGTTGCCGGTGCACATGCCGCGCTGGCTGAGCGCGCCGGCCCGGCTGGCCATGCAGTCGCTGATCGGGCGCGTGCGGCTGCCGAGCCCGGTCACGGTAGCGACCAACCGCAGCCCCAAGCACTCCGACCGGATGCCGTATGCCTGGAACCCGAATTACCCGGCGCGCATCGGGGTGATGCCGCGCGAGGGCGCCAACAAGGACATTCGCTGGTTCGACATCGAACCCTGCTACGTCTACCACCCGCTCAACGCCTACTCCGAGATGCGGGGCGGGGCCGAGGTTTTGGTGCTCGACGTGGTGCGCTACGAGCGGATGTTCGACCGCGACCGGCGCGGTCCCGGCGAGGCCCCGCCCACGCTGGACCGCTGGACCATCAACCTGGCGACTGGGGCCGTGGCCACCGAATGCCGCGACGATGAGCCGCAGGAGTTTCCCCGCATCAACGAGGACCTGCTGGGCGCGCCGCACCGGTTCGGCTACACCGTCGGTGCGTACTTCGCCGGTGGCGCGTCCGCGCTGTACAAGCACGACTACGCGACCGGCGCCCGCGAGGTCGCGCCGCTGGATCCCGACCTTTTGCTCGGCGAGATGTCCTTTGTGCCCAACCCCGGCGCCGCCGAAAAACAAGCAGCCGAGGACGACGGCATTCTGATGGGCTACGGGTATCACCGCGGCCGCGACGAGGGTCAGCTGGTGTTGCTGGACGCGGGGACGCTCGAGGCCGTGGCCACGGTGCATCTGCCGCAGCGGGTGCCGATGGGGTTCCACGGCAACTGGGCGCCCACTGGCTAACGCGCGTCGAATAGTTCGTCGGACCGTCGGAGACGGCCGGATCTCAGGTCAGCCAATTTTTCCCGGCTGTGCCACGCAACCCTGATGCCGCGTAGCAAGCGTGCGCTACAGTGACTCATGCCACACAAAAGGGCAGGTGGCGGGCATGAGCGTCGACGGAAGGATCTCCCATGGGTGTCGCTATTGAGGTGAACGGCCTCACCAAGTCCTTCGGATCGTCGAGAATTTGGGAAGACGTGACCCTGGAGATCCCCGCCGGGGAGGTCAGCGTCCTGCTGGGGCCGTCGGGTACCGGCAAATCGGTGTTCCTGAAGTCCCTGATCGGTCTGCTGCGTCCCGAGCGCGGCTCGGTCGTCATCGACGGCACCGACATCCTGCAGTGTTCGGCCAAGGAGCTCTACGAGATCCGCACGCTCTTCGGCGTCATGTTCCAGGACGGTGCCCTGTTCGGTTCGATGAACCTGTTCGACAACGCCGCCTTCCCGCTGCGCGAGCACACCAAGAAGAAGGAAGGCGAAATCCGTGACATCGTCATGGAGAAGCTGCAGATGGTGGGCCTCGGCGGCGACGAGAAGAAGTTCCCCGGTGAGATCTCCGGCGGTATGCGCAAGCGCGCCAGCCTGGCCCGTGCCCTGGTGATGGACCCGCAGATCATCCTCTGCGACGAGCCCGACTCCGGTCTGGACCCGGTCCGCACCGCCTACCTGAGCCAGCTGATCCTCGACATCAACGCCCAGATCGACGCCACCGTCCTGATCGTCACGCACAACATCAACATCGCCCGGACCGTGCCGGACAACATGGGCATGCTGTTCCGGCGCAAGCTGGTCATGTTCGGCCCCCGCGAGGTGCTGCTGACCAGCGACGAGCCGGTCGTGCGGCAGTTCCTCAACGGCCGCCGCATCGGCCCGATCGGCATGTCCGAGGAGAAGGACGAGGCCACCATGGCCGAGGAGCAGGCCGCCCTCGAGGCCGGTCAGCACGCCGGCGGTGTGGAGGAGATCGAGGGCGTGCCGCCGCAGATCGTCGCGTCGCCCGGAATGCCGGAGCGCAAGGCGGTCGGCCGCCGCCAGGCGCGGGTGCGCGAGATCCTGCACACCCTGCCGCAGAAGGCCCAGGCCGCGATCATCGACGACATGGAGGGCACCCACAAGTACCGGGCGCACGAGGTCGGCGACTAGCGCGCCCGGCCCGAGTTTTCGCGCAAACTCCGCGTTAACTCGGCGGCCCGCCCTCTTGACGACGGGCCGTAAACGGGCCAGTCTGTTGGGCAGCATGTATCCAGCGGAAAGTCGAGATGCCAGCCAGCGCCGATGTCCCTGGATGTGTTGTGCTGGACAGTTGAGGAATGCGCCGCCCTGCGCTATTGTTGGACGTTGCGCTGGCTACCTCCTGCCCACCTCACCCGCCACCTGACACCGTGGTCTAAGCCTGAGCCCCTCCTAGCGGCTTAGTTCTTTAATCGTGCGCGTGAGATACGGACAGTTCGTTCGCCGGCCTAACCGACACAATTCGCGGCGAACGCCACCGGTGGTTCCGGTATTCGTGAGTCGCACGAGGTGCTGGAAGGATGCATCTTGGCTGATTCCCGCCAGAGCAAAACGGATCGCCCAACAAGTTCCTCTAATGGAAGTTCCCTAAACGGCTCCGTGCCCGGAGCGCCCAACCGAGTTTCCTTCGCCAAGCTCCGCGAACCGCTCGAGGTTCCCGGCCTGCTCGACGTGCAGATCGACTCCTTCGAGTGGTTGATCGGCTCGCCGCGCTGGCGCCAGGCCGCCACCGATCGTGGCGAGCCCAGCCCGGTGGGCGGCCTCGAAGAGGTGCTCTACGAGCTCTCGCCGATCGAGGACTTCTCCGGCTCGATGTCGCTGTCGTTCTCCGACCCGCGTTTCGACGAGGTCAAGGCGCCGGTCGACGAGTGCAAAGACAAGGACATGACGTACGCGGCCCCGCTGTTCGTCACGGCCGAGTTCATCAACAACAACACCGGCGAGATCAAGAGCCAGACGGTGTTCATGGGTGACTTCCCGATGATGACCGAAAAGGGCACCTTCATCATCAACGGGACCGAGCGCGTGGTCGTCAGCCAGCTGGTGCGTTCGCCCGGCGTGTACTTCGACGAGACCATCGACAAGTCCACCGAGAAGCTGCTGCACAGCGTCAAGGTGATCCCCAGCCGCGGCGCGTGGCTGGAGTTCGACGTCGACAAGCGCGACACCGTTGGCGTGCGCATCGACCGCAAGCGCCGCCAGCCCGTCACCGTGCTGCTCAAGGCGCTGGGCTGGACCAACGAGCAGATCCACGAGCGGTTCGGCTTCTCCGAGATCATGATGGGCACGCTGGAGAAGGACAACACCGCCGGCACCGACGAGGCGCTGCTGGACATCTACCGCAAGCTGCGCCCGGGCGAGCCGCCGACCAAGGAGTCGGCGCAGACCCTGCTGGAGAACCTGTTCTTCAAGGAGAAGCGCTACGACCTGGCCCGCGTCGGCCGCTACAAGGTCAACAAGAAGCTCGGCCTGCACGCCGGCGAGCCGATCACCAGCTCGACGCTGACCGAGGAAGACGTGGTCGCCACCATCGAGTACCTGGTGCGCCTGCACCATGCCCGGACGGATGGCCAGCCCGCGGTCATGACCGTCCCCGGCGGCATCGAGGTGCCGGTGGAGACCGACGACATCGACCACTTCGGCAACCGGCGGCTGCGCACGGTCGGCGAGTTGATCCAGAACCAGATCCGGGTCGGCATGTCCCGGATGGAGCGCGTCGTCCGCGAGCGGATGACGACCCAGGACGTCGAGGCGATCACGCCGCAGACGCTGATCAACATCCGGCCGGTGGTCGCCGCGATCAAGGAGTTCTTCGGCACCAGCCAGCTCTCCCAGTTCATGGACCAGAACAACCCGCTGTCGGGTCTGACCCACAAGCGCCGCCTGTCGGCGCTGGGCCCCGGCGGTCTGTCCCGTGAGCGGGCCGGGCTGGAGGTCCGCGACGTGCACCCGTCGCACTACGGCCGGATGTGCCCGATCGAGACCCCGGAGGGTCCGAACATCGGTCTGATCGGTTCGCTGTCGGTGTACGCCCGGGTCAACCCGTTCGGGTTCATCGAGACGCCGTACCGCAAGGTGGTCGACGGTGTGGTCACCGACGAGATCCACTACCTGACGGCCGACGAGGAGGACCGCCACGTGGTGGCGCAGGCCAACTCGCCGATCGACGCGAAGGGCCGGTTCGAGGAGTCGCGCGTCCTGGTCCGCCGGAAGGCGGGCGAGGTCGAGTACGTGCCGTCGTCCGAGGTGGACTACATGGACGTGTCGCCGCGCCAGATGGTGTCGGTGGCCACGGCCATGATCCCGTTCCTCGAGCACGACGACGCCAACCGTGCCCTGATGGGCGCCAACATGCAGCGCCAGGCGGTTCCGCTGGTGCGCAGCGAGGCGCCGCTGGTGGGCACCGGGATGGAGCTGCGCGCCGCGATCGACGCCGGCGACGTCGTCGTCGCGGACAAGGCCGGGGTGATCGAGGAGGTCTCCGCCGACTACATCACCGTGATGGCCGACGACGGCACCCGGCACACCTACCGGATGCGTAAGTTCGAGCGCTCCAACCACGGCACCTGCGCCAACCAGTCGCCGATCGTGGACGCCGGGGACCGGGTCGAGGCCGGCCAGGTCATCGCCGACGGCCCGTGCACCGAGAACGGTGAGATGGCGCTGGGCAAGAACCTGCTGGTGGCGATCATGCCGTGGGAGGGCCACAACTACGAGGACGCGATCATCCTGTCCAACCGCCTGGTTGAAGAGGACGTGCTCACCTCGATCCACATCGAGGAGCACGAGATCGACGCGCGCGACACCAAGCTGGGCGCCGAGGAGATCACCCGGGACATCCCGAACGTCTCCGACGAGGTGCTCGCCGACCTCGACGAGCGCGGCATCGTCCGCATCGGCGCCGAGGTGCGCGACGGCGACATCCTGGTCGGCAAGGTCACCCCGAAGGGGGAGACCGAGCTGACCCCGGAGGAGCGGCTGCTGCGGGCGATCTTCGGCGAGAAGGCCCGCGAGGTCCGCGACACCTCGCTGAAGGTGCCGCACGGCGAGTCCGGCAAGGTCATCGGCATCCGGGTGTTCTCCCGCGAGGACGACGACGAGCTGCCGGCCGGTGTCAACGAGCTGGTCCGCGTCTACGTGGCCCAGAAGCGCAAGATCTCCGACGGTGACAAGCTCGCCGGCCGGCACGGCAACAAGGGCGTGATCGGCAAGATCCTGCCCGTCGAGGACATGCCGTTCCTGCCGGACGGCACCCCGGTGGACATCATCCTGAACACGCACGGTGTGCCGCGACGGATGAACATCGGCCAGATCCTGGAGACCCACCTCGGGTGGGTGGCCAAGTCCGGCTGGAACATTCAGGGTTCGCCCGACTGGGCCGCCAACCTGCCCAAGGAGCTGCAGAGCGCGGAGCCGAACGCGATCGTCTCGACGCCGGTGTTCGACGGCGCCCGGGAGGCGGAGCTGCAGGGGCTGCTGTCCTGCACGCTGCCGAACCGGGACAACGAGGTGATGGTCGACGGCGACGGCAAGGCGGTGCTCTTCGACGGCCGCAGCGGTGAGCCGTTCCCGTACCCGGTGACGGTTGGCTTCATGTACATCATGAAGCTGCACCACCTGGTGGACGACAAGATCCACGCCCGCTCCACCGGCCCGTACTCGATGATCACCCAGCAGCCGCTGGGTGGTAAGGCGCAGTTCGGTGGCCAGCGGTTCGGTGAGATGGAGTGCTGGGCCATGCAGGCCTACGGCGCGGCGTACACGCTGCAGGAGCTGTTGACCATCAAGTCCGACGACACGGTCGGCCGGGTCAAGGTGTACGAGGCGATCGTCAAGGGCGAGAACATCCCCGAGCCGGGCATCCCCGAGTCGTTCAAGGTGTTGCTCAAGGAGCTGCAGTCGCTCTGCCTGAACGTCGAGGTGCTCTCGTCGGACGGCGCGGCGATCGAACTGCGCGAAGGCGAGGACGAGGATCTCGAGCGGGCCGCGGCCAACTTGGGAATCAACCTGTCCCGCAACGAATCCGCGTCCGTCGAGGACCTGGCTTAATCACTTTTAGGTATCTAAACCCGCAAGGGGAAAGGGAGTTACGTGCTCGACGTCAACTTCTTCGATGAACTCCGTATCGGCCTGGCCACCGCGGAGGACATCAGGCAATGGTCTTACGGCGAGGTCAAGAAGCCGGAGACGATCAACTACCGCACGCTCAAGCCCGAGAAGGACGGCCTGTTCTGCGAGAAGATCTTCGGACCGACTCGCGACTGGGAGTGCTACTGCGGCAAGTACAAGCGCGTCCGCTTCAAGGGCATCATCTGTGAGCGCTGCGGCGTCGAGGTGACCCGCGCCAAGGTGCGCCGCGAGCGGATGGGCCACATCGAACTGGCCGCGCCCGTCACGCACATCTGGTACTTCAAGGGTGTGCCGAGCCGGCTCGGTTACCTGCTCGACCTCGCCCCGAAGGATCTCGAGAAGATCATCTACTTCGCGGCGTACGTGATCACGTCGGTCGACGACGAGATGCGGCACAACGAGCTGTCCACGCTCGAGGCCGAAATGATGGTGGAGCGCAAGGCCGTTGAGGACCAGCGCGACGCCGACCTGGAGGCCCGCGCGCAGAAGCTGGAGGCCGACCTGGCCGAGCTGGAGGCCGAGGGCGCCAAGGCCGACGCGCGGCGCAAGGTGCGCGACGGCGGCGAGCGCGAGATGCGCCAGCTCCGCGACCGTGCCCAGCGCGAGCTGGACCGGCTGGAGGACATCTGGAGCACCTTCACCAAGCTGGCCCCCAAGCAGCTGATCGTCGACGAGAACCTCTACCGCGAGCTCGTCGACCGCTACGGCGAGTACTTCACCGGCGCCATGGGTGCGGAGTCGATCCAGAAGCTGATCGAGAACTTCGACATCGACGCCGAGGCCGACTCGCTGCGGGACGTTATTCGAAACGGCAAGGGGCAGAAGAAGCTTCGCGCCCTCAAGCGCCTCAAGGTGGTCGCCGCCTTCCAGCAGTCGGGCAACTCGCCGATGGGCATGGTGCTAGACGCCGTCCCGGTGATCCCGCCGGAGCTGCGCCCGATGGTGCAGCTGGACGGTGGCCGGTTCGCCACCAGCGACCTGAACGACCTGTACCGCCGGGTCATCAACCGCAACAACCGCCTCAAGAGGCTGATCGACCTCGGCGCGCCCGAGATCATCGTCAACAACGAGAAGCGGATGCTGCAGGAGTCGGTGGACGCCCTGTTCGACAACGGCCGCCGCGGCCGCCCGGTCACCGGGCCGGGCAACCGCCCGCTGAAGTCGCTGTCGGACCTGTTGAAGGGCAAGCAGGGCCGGTTCCGTCAGAACCTGCTCGGTAAGCGCGTCGACTACTCGGGCCGTTCGGTCATCGTGGTCGGCCCGCAGCTCAAGCTGCACCAGTGCGGCCTGCCCAAGCTGATGGCCCTCGAGCTGTTCAAGCCGTTCGTGATGAAGCGGCTGGTCGACCTCAACCACGCGCAGAACATCAAGAGCGCCAAGCGCATGGTGGAGCGGCAGCGCCCCCAGGTGTGGGACGTCCTCGAAGAGGTCATCGCCGAGCACCCGGTGTTGCTGAACCGCGCACCCACCCTGCACCGGCTGGGCATCCAGGCCTTCGAGCCGATGCTGGTGGAGGGCAAGGCGATTCAGCTGCACCCGCTGGTGTGTGAGGCGTTCAACGCCGACTTCGACGGTGACCAGATGGCCGTGCACCTGCCGCTGAGCGCGGAGGCGCAGGCCGAGGCCCGCATCCTGATGCTGTCCTCGAACAACATCCTGTCGCCGGCCTCCGGCCGGCCGCTGGCCATGCCGCGTCTGGACATGGTGACCGGCCTGTACTACCTGACCACCGAGGTCGACGGTGACAAGGGTGAATTCCAGGCCGCCGCAAAGGATTCCCCGGAGGTGGGCGTGTACTCCTCGCCGGCCGAGGCGATCATGGCCGCCGACCGCGGCGTGCTGTCGGTGCGGGCGAAGATCAAGGTGCGGCTGACGCAGTTGCGTCCGCCCACCGAGATCGAGGCCGAGCTGTTCGGTGCCAACGGCTGGCAGCCGGGCGACGCCTGGATGGCCGAGACCACGCTGGGCCGGGTGCTGTTCAACGAGCTGCTGCCGGTGGGCTACCCGTTCGTGAACAAGCAGATGCACAAGAAGGTGCAGGCCGCGATCATCAACGACCTGGCCGAGCGCTACCCGATGATCGTCGTCGCGCAGACCGTCGACAAGCTCAAGGACGCCGGCTTCTACTGGGCCACCCGCAGCGGTGTCACCGTGTCGATGGCCGACGTGCTGGTCCCGCCGCGCAAGAAGGAGATCCTCGACCAGTACGAGGAGCGGGCCGAGAAGGTCGAAAAGCAGTTCCAGCGAGGCGCTTTGAACCACGACGAGCGCAACGAGGCACTGGTGGAGATCTGGAAGGAAGCCACCGACGAGGTCGGTCAGGCGCTGCGGGAGCACTACCCCAGCGACAACCCGATCATCACGATCGTCGACTCGGGTGCCACGGGTAACTTCACCCAGACCCGAACGCTGGCCGGCATGAAGGGCCTGGTGACCAACCCGAAGGGTGAGTTCATCCCGCGTCCGGTCAAGTCGTCGTTCCGCGAGGGCCTGACCGTGCTGGAGTACTTCATCAACACGCACGGCGCCCGAAAGGGCTTGGCGGACACCGCGTTGCGCACCGCCGACTCGGGTTACCTGACCCGTCGTCTGGTGGACGTGAGCCAGGACGTCATCGTCCGCGAGCACGACTGCGAGACCGAGCGCGGCATCATCGTCGAGCTCGCCGAGCGTCAGGCCGACGGCACCCTGATTCGCGACCCGTACATCGAAACCTCGGCGTACGCGCGGACTTTGGGCACCGACGCGGTCGACGAGGCCGGCAACGTCGTCGTCGCGCGCGGCGAGGACCTGGGCGACCCGGAGATCGACGCCCTGCTGGCGGCCGGCATCACGCAGGTCAAGGTGCGCTCGGTGCTGACGTGCACCACGGGCACCGGCGTGTGCGCGACCTGTTACGGCCGCTCGATGGCGACCGGCAAGCTGGTCGACATCGGCGAGGCGGTCGGCATCGTCGCGGCCCAGTCCATCGGTGAGCCCGGCACGCAGCTGACCATGCGTACCTTCCACCAGGGTGGTGTCGGTGAGGACATCACCGGCGGTCTGCCCCGGGTCCAGGAGCTGTTCGAGGCCCGCGTCCCGCGCGGCAAGGCGCCGATCGCCGACGTCACCGGGCGGGTGCAGCTGGAGGAGGGTGAGCGCTTCTACAAGATCACCATCGTTCCTGACGACGGGAGCGAGGAGGTCGTGTACGACAAGCTCTCCAAGCGCCAGCGGCTGCGGGTGTTCAAGCACGACGACGGCTCGGAGCGGGTGCTGTCCGACGGCGACCACGTCGAGGTGGGCCAGCAGCTGATGGAGGGCTCGGCCGACCCGCACGAGGTGCTGCGCGTGCAGGGCCCCCGCGAGGTGCAGATCCACCTGGTCCGCGAGGTCCAGGAGGTCTACCGCGCCCAGGGTGTGTCGATCCACGACAAGCACATCGAGGTGATCGTCCGCCAGATGCTGCGCCGCGTCACCATCATCGACTCGGGCTCGACGGAGTTCCTGCCCGGCTCGCTGATCGACCGTGCGGAGTTCGAGGCGGAGAACCGTCGGGTGGTGGCCGAGGGCGGCGAGCCCGCCGCCGGCCGCCCGGTGCTGATGGGTATCACGAAGGCGTCGCTGGCCACGGACTCGTGGCTGAGTGCGGCGTCGTTCCAGGAGACCACGCGAGTGCTGACCGATGCGGCGATCAACTGCCGCAGCGACAAGCTCAACGGTCTGAAGGAGAACGTGATCATCGGAAAGCTGATCCCGGCGGGTACCGGTATCAACCGCTACCGCAACATCCAGGTGCAGCCGACCGAGGAGGCCCGGGCCGCCGCGTACACGATCCCGTCCTACGAGGATCAGTACTACAGCCCGGACTTCGGCCAAGCCACCGGTGCCGCGGTGCCGCTGGACGATTACGGGTACAGCGACTACCGCTAGTCGAGTCAAGAGAAGAGCCCTCGCCTCGTGCGGGGGCTTTTTTCTATGGCGAGCTGGGCCCACGCGTCAGCTGGGGAACGCAGAATCGCACGATCGAAGGTCCTGCAGTGCGATTCTCTGTCCGCTCGCCGCACTAGACTGGCCGCGTGCTCATCGGTTCACACGTCCACAACGACGACCCGCTGGCCGCCGCGCAGGCGGACGGCGCCGACGTGGTGCAGTTCTTCCTCGGCAACCCGCAGAGCTGGAAGAAGCCGAAGCCCCGCGACGACGCCGGCACGCTCAAGGCGTCGGCCGTTCCGCTCTACGTCCACGCGCCGTACCTCATCAACGTGGCATCGGCGAACAACCGGATCCGCATCCCGTCGCGCAAGATCCTGCAGGACACCTGCGACGCGGCCGCGGAGATCAACGCGACGGCCGTCATCGTGCACGGCGGCCACGCCGACGACGACGACATGGAGGCCGGCTTCGAGCGGTGGGTCAAGGCGCTGGACTACCTCGAAACCGACGTGCCGGTGTACCTGGAGAACACCGCCGGGGGCGACCACGCGATGGCGCGCTATTTCGACACCATCGGCAAGCTGTGGGATCACATCGGCGACAAGGGGATTGGCTTCTGCCTGGACACCTGCCACGCGTGGGCCGCGGGTGAGGCGCTGATCGACGCGGTCGACCGGATCAGGGCGCTGACCGGACGCATCGACCTGGTGCACTGCAACGACTCGAGGGATGCGGCGGGCTCGGGCGCCGACCGGCACGCCAACTTCGGCACCGGCCAGATCGACCCCGAGCTGCTCGTCGCGGTGGTCAAGGCCGCCGACGCGCCGGTGATCTGCGAGACCGCCGACGAGGGCCGCAAGGACGACATCGCATTCCTGCGGGAAAAAACCAGCGGCTGAGTCGCGACCCGTGTTCGGCAGGCTCGCAACCCTTCTCGGGGTGGTCCTCCTGATCGCGGGTTGTTCGGCGGCGCCGCCCTCGGGCTTCGTCCAGGGCACCAGCCTGCACCACATCAACGCGGGCGGGCACGACCGCAGCTACCGGCTCTACGAGCCCGCCGGGGCGCCGGCGTCCGCTGCGCTCGTCGTCGTGCTGCACGGCTACTCCGGGAGCGCTCGGCAGGTCGAAAGGGATTACGGCTGGGACGAATTGGCCGATTCGGCCAAGTTCGTGGTCGCCTACCCGGATGGGCTGGAACGGGCCTGGAACGTCGACGGGGAGGGCTGCTGTGGGCGGCCGGGGCGCGAGGGCGTCGACGACGTCGCCTTCATCCGCGCGGCCGTCGCCGACATCGCCAAGAACGTCGGCACCGATCCGGCCCGGGTTTACGTCACCGGCATGAGCAACGGGGGCATCATGTCCTACACGCTGGCGTGCGCCACCGACGTCTTCGCCGCGATCGGTCCGGTCGCGGGCACCCAGCTGACCGGCTGCCCGAGCCCGCGCCCGGCGTCGATCATGCACATCCACGGCACGGCGGATCGGCTGGTGCCCTACGCGGGCGGGCAGGGCTTCAGCGTCATCAACGGCCCGTCGGTGCCCAGCGTGAACACGTTCTGGCGCAACGTGGATCAATGTGGCAGCCCCGCCACCACCACCGACGGCCCGATCACCACGCTGACGGCGGGATGCTCGGGCAACCGCGGCGTCACGCTGATCACGATCGATCAGGGCGGCCACGAATGGCCCCCGTTCGCCACCCGGACACTGTGGGACTTCTTCAGCGCACACCCGCGGTGACGTTCTGTTACACCTCTTGTGCGACTGTCGCAAAAATGTAACATGAGGGGCATGTCGGATACGCATGTCGTCACCAACCAGGTCCCACCGCTGGAGAACTACAACCCCGCGACCTCGGCGGTCCTCGCCGACGCCCTGATCCGCGAGGGTGGGGAGTGGGGTCTGGAGGAGGTGAACCAGGTCGGCGCGATCGCCGGCGGCCGCGAAGCCCAGCGGTGGGGCGAGCTCGCCGACCGCAACCGGCCCATCCTGCACACCCACGACAAATACGGTCACCGGGTCGACGAGGTGGAATACGACCCGGCCTATCACGAGCTGATGCGCACGGCGATCGCCAACGGCATCCACGCCGCGCCGTGGGCCGACGAGCGGCCGGGTGCGCATGTGGTGCGGGCCGCCAAAATGTCGGTCTGGAATGTCGAGCCCGGCCACACCTGCCCGATCTCGATGACCTACGCCGTCGTCCCCGCCCTGCGCTACAACCCCGAACTCGCGGCGATCTACGAGCCGCTGCTGACCAGCCGCGAATACGATCCCGAGCTCAAGCCGGCCGCCACCAAGCGCGGCATCACCGCCGGCATGTCGATGACCGAGAAGCAGGGCGGCTCCGACGTGCGGGCC
Source organism: Mycobacterium sp. UM_11 (assembly GCF_001414075.1). Lineage (NCBI taxonomy): Bacteria > Bacillati > Actinomycetota > Actinomycetes > Mycobacteriales > Mycobacteriaceae > Mycobacterium > Mycobacterium sp. UM_11. Next base: position 71,958 of record NZ_LATC01000002.1, read on the forward strand.
GGAACCACGCAGGCGACCCCCAACGGTGATGGCAGCTACAGCCTGACGGGCCACAAGTGGTTCACCTCCGCGCCGATGTGCGACATCTTCTTGGTTCTGGCGCAGGCCCCGGGCGGCCTGTCCTGCTTCCTGCTGCCGCGGGTGCTGCCCGACGGCACCCGCAACCGGATGTTTTTGCAGCGGCTCAAGGACAAGCTCGGCAACCATGCCAACGCCTCCAGCGAGGTCGAATATGACGGTGCGACAGCGTGGTTGGTGGGCGAGGAGGGCCGCGGGGTGCCGACCATCATCGAGATGGTCAACCTCACCCGGCTGGACTGCACCCTGGGCAGTGCCACCAGCATGCGCACCGGCCTGACCCGCGCCATTCACCACGCCCAGCACCGAAAGGCGTTCGGCGCCTACCTCATCGACCAGCCGCTGATGCGTAACGTGCTGGCCGACCTGGCCGTCGAGGCCGAGGCCGCAACCATCGTCGCGATGCGGATGGCCGGGGCCACTGACAAGGCGCTGCGCGGTGACGACCGGGAGGCGCTGCTGCGCCGGATCGGCCTGGCCGCCAGCAAGTACTGGGTCTGCAAGCGCGCCACCCCGCACGCCGCCGAGGCGCTGGAATGCCTGGGCGGCAACGGTTACGTCGAGGACTCGGGCATGCCGCGGCTGTTCCGTGAGGCGCCGCTGATGGGCATCTGGGAGGGCTCGGGCAACGTCAGCGCGCTGGACACGTTGCGCGCCATGGCAACTCGCCCGGAATGCGTCGAGGTGCTGTTCGCCGAACTGGCCGAGAGTGCGGGCGCGGACCCGCGGCTGGGCGCGCACGTCGAGCGGTTGCGCAGCGACCTGGCCGACCTGGACACCATCGCGCAGCGCGCCCGCAAGGTCGCCGAGGACATCAGCCTGGCGCTGCAGGGGTCGCTGCTGGTGCGCCACGGTCACCCCGCCGTCGCCGAGGCCTTCCTGACCACCCGGATCGACCACCAGTGGGGCGGGGCCTACGGGACCATGCCCGCCGGGCTGGACCTGGCTCCCATTCTCGAGCGTGCTCTAGTAAAGGGATGACCTGCGCCGGCGACGATGCAGTGGGGGCTCCTCCAGCCGCGTAGCGGCGAGGGGGACGGAGCGATGAGGAGGAGTGGCGCCATTGACTCACGCGATCAGGCCGGTCGACTTCGACAACCTGAAGACGATGACCTACGAGGTCACCGACCGGGTTGCCCGGATCACGTTCAACCGGCCGGAGAAGGGCAACGCGATCGTCGCGGACACCCCGCTGGAGCTCTCGGCGCTGGTGGAGCGCGCCGACCTGGATCCAGCCGTGCACGTCATCCTGGTGTCCGGGCGCGGTGAGGGGTTCTGCGCGGGCTTCGACCTGAGCGCCTACGCCGATCGCACCGGCTCGGCGGGTGGGACGGGCGCCTACGCGGGCACCGTGCTCAGCGGAAAAACCCAGGCGGTCAACCACTTACCCGATCAGCCGTGGGACCCGATGATCGACTACCAGATGATGAGCCGGTTCGTCCGCGGCTTCTCCAGCCTGATGCACGCCGACAAGCCGACGGTGGTCAAGATCCACGGCTACTGCGTGGCCGGCGGCACCGACATCGCGCTGCACGCCGACCAGGTGATCGCCGCCGCCGACGCCAAGATCGGCTACCCGCCGACGCGGGTGTGGGGCGTCCCGGCGGCAGGGCTGTGGGCGCACCGGCTCGGCGACCAGCGCGCCAAGCGCCTGCTGTTCACCGGCGACTGCATCACCGGCGCGCAAGCCGCGGAATGGGGGCTGGCGGTCGAGGCGCCGGACCCGGCCGACCTCGACGAGCGCACCGAGCGGCTGGTGCAACGGATCGCGGCGGTGCCCGTCAACCAGCTGATCATGGTGAAGCTCGCGCTGAATTCGGCTCTGCTGCAACAGGGTGTGGCCACCAGCCGGATGGTCAGCACGGTTTTCGACGGCGTCGCCCGGCACACGCCGGAGGGGCACGCCTTCGTCGCCGACGCGACCGAACACGGCTTTCGCGAGGCGGTCCGGCATCGCGACGAACCCTTCGGCGACCACGGCCGCCGCGCGTCGCAGGTGTAGCCCATGGCCACCATGACGGCCCGGTCGGTGGTGCTCAGTGTGCTGCTCGGGGCTCACCCGGCGCACGCCCGCGCCAGCGAATTGGTCCGCCTGACGGCCGATTTCGGCATCAAGGAGACGACGCTGCGGGTGGCGCTGACCCGCATGGTCGGCGCCGGCGACCTGATCCGCTCGGCCGACGGCTACCGGCTGTCCGATCGCCTGCTGGCCCGGCAGCGGCGCCAGGACGACGCCATCGACCCGCGGGTGCGCCCCTGGAGCGGGGAGTGGGTCACGCTCATCGTCACCAGCGTGGGCGGCGACGCGCGCACCCGCGCGGCGTTGCGGACGGCCATGCACGGCAAGCGCTTCGGCGAACTGCGCGAAGGCGTGTGGATGCGGCCCGACAACCTCGAGCTCGAGCTGGACCCCGAGATCGACGCCCGGGTCCGGGTCCTGCGGGCCCGCGACGACAACGCCGCCGAGCTGGCCGCCCAGCTATGGGACCTGCCCGGTTGGGCCCGGGCCGGCCACCGGCTGCTCGATGAGATGGCCGCCGCAAGGGACATTCCCGGCCGGTTCGTGGTGGCGGCGGCGACGGTGCGCCACCTGCTCACCGACCCGGTGCTGCCCGACGAACTGCTGCCGGCCGACTGGCCCGGCGCCCGCCTGCGGGCGGCATACCACGACTTCGCCACCGAGCTGCTCGAGCGGCGGGAACCCCTATTTGCGGAGGCAAAATGAACGATCCGGTACGTGTCGAGCGCAATGGCCCCGTGACGACGGTGATCCTGAACCGGCCGTCGGCCCGCAACGCGGTCAACGGTCCCACCGCCGCCGCGTTGTACGCGGCGTTCGACGAATTCGACCGCGACGACACCGCGTCGGTCGCCGTGTTGTGGGGCGAAGGCGGAACCTTTTGCGCCGGCGCGGATTTGAAGGCCTTCGCCACGCCCGAGGCGAATGCCGTGCACCGGACGGGTCCGGGCCCGATGGGGCCGACGCGAATGGTGTTGTCCAAACCCGTGATCGCCGCGGTGAGCGGCTACGCCGTCGCCGGCGGGCTGGAGCTGGCGGTCTGGTGCGACCTGCGGGTGGCCGAACAGGACGCCGTGTTCGGCGTGTTCTGCCGCCGGTGGGGCGTGCCGCTGATCGACGGCGGCACGGTGCGGCTGCCGCGGCTGATCGGACACAGCCGGGCGATGGACATGATCCTCACCGGCCGCGGCGTCAAGGCCGACGAAGCGCTCGCGATGGGGTTGGCCAACCGCGTCGTGCCGACCGGCCAGGCGCGGCAGGCGGCCGAGGAACTGGCGGCGCAGCTGGCCGCGCTGCCACAGCAGTGCCTGCGGTCCGACCGCCTTTCGGCGTTAAACCAATGGGGGGCAACGGAATCCGAGGCGATCGACTTCGAGTTCGCCAGCATCTCCCGCGTCGCCGCCGAAGCGAACGAGGGGGCCGGGCGGTTCGCGGCTGGTGCGGGCCGGCACGGCGCGCCCACGGGCTGACCGGCGTCCTACGGCGCCAGCCGCACCCTGCCGGGCGGCGTGGGTGGCGTGTCACCGCTGGGCGGGCCCGCTGGCGCGGGAGCCACCGTCGGTCCCTGCTGGGGTCCCGGTTGCGGCTCCTGCGCCGGTGCCGGCGCTTGTTGCCGCGGAGACGGTGTAGCTACCGGCGGGGGCGGCGCCAGGATCTGGGCCGTCGGGCCGGGCGATGGGGGAAGTTGCGGCGGGTCCGGCTGCGGGGTTTCCCCCGCGGGAAACGGTCCGGCCCATGTGAGTGACGCCAGCCGAACGCTGACCGTGTGCACCGTCGGTTCGCTCGGGCCGGGCACGCGATTGGCCACGCCCTGCAGCGAAGCGATCTTCGGCTGATTGTTCGGGCAATAGGCCTCGACCGACGCGGAGATGAACCGGGCGATGGTGCGGGCGACGCGGTCGGCGGGGTATTGGCCGCCGCCCGGATTGGCTTTGAAAGCACGTTCCCTCAGGTCGTCGACCACGCCGTCGACCGGCATCCCACCGTCGAGTTGGTGACAGATCCGGTGGGCCGTGCCGATGAGGCTGGGAATGTTGTCCAGCGCAGGGATTCCCTTTTGGTCGAGCAGCGATACGAATTGGTCGTCGGTCGGGTCGGCCGCCGCCGAGTCGTGGGGCAGCATCGCGACGCCGGTCAGCACCACGATCGCCGTGACCAGTGCGCCGGCGCGGTTGGTGGTGCGGGTGAGCATGGCTGGATTCCGTTCTGCCGGGATCATCATATGCCGCAACCGAAACGCCCGCTTCGCAACTGAATGCCCGTGCCGGGGAACGACTGTGGTCAGCCGCCCTTGGTGATCTTGTTGCCCGAACCCAGGTTGTCGACCTTGGGCTCACCGTCCTTGTAGGTGACGGTGTTGTTGAAGCCCACCACGCTGATCCGGGTGTCGACCTTGTCCAAGGTGATCTTGTTGCTCGCCCCGCCGATTGTCACCGTCGCGCAGCTGCCGGTGACGGTGAGGGTGTTGTCCGAACCGCCCACGTTCAGCGACTTGCCACTGGCGCAGTCGAGCGTCGCGGTGGTGCCCATCGATCCGTAGTTGAGCGTGTTGCCGATCTCGACCGACGCGGTGGTGCTGGCGCCGCTCGATCCCGTCGTGGGCGCCGCCGCGCTCGTCGTCGTCGCGCTGCTTTTCGTCGTCGTGGTGGAACCCGAGGGCGGGTTGGCCGTCGAACTGCAGCCGGCAATCAACATCGCCGCGACGGCCGGCGCCACGGCGCACGCGGTCAGCCGCCAGGGGCGGTCAAAGACGTGGGCAGACAATGTTCCTCGATTCCCCTCGGTTGGATGCGGTGTCGGGCTCAGCCGGGCACCTGCTGGAGCCGGTTGGTCATGCCCAGTTCGCGCCCGCGATCCCAAAGGACCGGCGCGCCGTTGTGGTAGAAGACCGTCTGGTTGTAGCCGTAGACGGTGATGTCGTGCGATACCGAATCGGCGACGACCGTGTTGGACGAGCCCATCACCGTCACCGCGTAGCAGTTGCCGAGCGCGGTGATGTTGTTGAAGGAGCCGTTGACCAACAGGGTGGCGTCGTTGCAATCCAGCGTCTGCTCGATGCCCTGCCCGGTGATGTGGGTGTCGCCGTTCTTGGCCTGCGCTACGGGGCTTGGGCTCGCGGCGACGGTGATGACACAGGTAGCCAGCGACCCGGCGACGGTAGTCCAGTTCACTGCGGCCCCCTCCGTGACGGGTGGATCTGCTTGATGAGATTACGTCCATCCGGCCATGGCTGAAATAGTTTCGCCCCCGGCGTCAACTAGAGTCATTAGTTAATCACCCGGATCATCGCTAGCGAAGGGCCCGCCATGGCAGCTCAGCCGGAAACGCCGGCGGCCGGGCGCCCGCGCACGGCGAGGACGGGATCGCGCCCGGCCAAGTTGAGCCGCGACGGCATCATCGATGGCGCGCTCACCTTCTTGGACCGTGAGGGCTGGGACGCCCTGACCATCAACGCGCTGGCGACGCAGCTCGGCACCAAGGGGCCGTCGCTGTACAACCACGTGGACAGCCTGGAGGACCTGCGCCGCGCGGTGCGGATCCGCGTCATCGACGACATCATCACGATGCTGAACCGGGTCGGCGAGGGCCGCGCCCGCGACGACGCGGTCCTGGTGATGGCGGGCGCCTACCGCAGCTACGCCCATCACCACCCCGGCCGGTACTCGGCGTTCACCCGGATGCCGCTGGGCGGCGACGACCCCGAATACACGGCGGCGACCCGCGGCGCGGCCGCGCCGGTGATCGCGGTGCTGTCCTCCTACGGCCTCGACGGCGACGAGGCCTTCTACGCCGCGCTGGAGTTCTGGTCGGCGCTCCACGGCTTCGTGTTGCTGGAGATGACCGGCGTGATGGACGACATCGACACCGACGCGCTGTTCTCCGACATGGTGTTGCGGCTGGCGGCGGGCCTGGAGCGGCGCGTCGCCCACGACGGCGCGATAGGTTAACCGCCGCTTTGACCTGCGAGACGGGCGGCGGGTATTGTGGAGGCTCGTGCCTGGCGGCTTACGGCGCCTAACCGTAAGGAAGTGGATGCCGGGCGAATTCGCATGTCCACGATGCATCGGATCTTCTTCCGGTGCGCGGCGCGTGCGACACACCCGGCCGCGGGGTAGTGCGGACGGGCATAACTGCAGTACGAAGACTTGAGAACAGCTAAAAGACGCCCGACACGAACACAGAAAGCCTCCTAGATGCCAACGATTCAGCAGCTGGTCCGCAAGGGTCGCCGCGACAAGATCGCCAAGGTCAAGACCGCGGCCCTCAAGGGCAGCCCGCAGCGCCGTGGCGTGTGCACCCGCGTGTACACCACCACCCCGAAGAAGCCGAACTCGGCCCTTCGGAAGGTCGCGCGCGTGAAGCTGACGAGTCAGGTCGAGGTCACCGCCTACATCCCGGGCGAGGGCCACAACCTGCAGGAGCACTCGATGGTGCTGGTGCGTGGTGGCCGAGTGAAGGACCTGCCCGGCGTGCGGTACAAGATCATCCGCGGTTCGCTCGACACCCAGGGTGTCAAGAACCGCAAGCAGGCTCGCAGCCGTTACGGCGCCAAGAAGGAGAAGAGCTGATGCCGCGCAAGGGGCCCGCGCCTAAGCGTCCATTGGTCAACGACCCGGTCTACGGGTCGCAGCTGGTCACCCAGCTGGTGAACAAAGTCCTGCTGGACGGGAAGAAATCGCTGGCCGAACGCATTGTTTATGGTGCGCTCGAGAATGCCCGGGAGAAGACCGGTACCGACCCCGTGATCACGCTCAAGCGTGCTCTCGACAACGTCAAGCCCGCGCTCGAGGTGCGGAGTCGCCGCGTGGGTGGTGCGACGTATCAGGTTCCGGTCGAGGTGCGACCGGACCGCTCGGTGACCCTGGCCTTGCGCTGGCTGGTCAGCTTCTCCAAGCAGCGTCGCGAGAAGACCATGGTCGAGCGGCTGGCGAACGAGATCCTGGACGCCAGCAACGGCCTGGGTGCCGCCGTCAAGCGGCGTGAGGACACCCACAAGATGGCCGAGGCCAACCGCGCCTTCGCGCACTATCGCTGGTGACAGCCGCCCGCGATGATGCGGGAGGCCAGAAAGACAGCAACCAAGCAATCGAAAGAGTGGGAAGACTTCTGTGGCACAGAAGGACGTGCTGACCGACCTGACCAAGGTCCGCAACATCGGCATCATGGCGCACATCGACGCCGGCAAGACGACGACGACCGAGCGCATCCTCTACTACACCGGTATCAGCTACAAGATCGGTGAGGTGCACGACGGCGCCGCCACCATGGACTGGATGGAGCAGGAGCAGGAGCGGGGGATCACCATCACCTCCGCGGCCACCACCTGCTTCTGGAACGACAACCAGATCAACATCATCGACACCCCCGGCCACGTCGACTTCACCGTCGAGGTGGAGCGCAGCCTGCGCGTGCTCGATGGCGCCGTCGCCGTCTTCGACGGCAAGGAGGGCGTCGAGCCGCAGTCCGAGCAGGTGTGGCGGCAGGCCGACAAGTACGACGTCCCGCGGATCTGCTTCGTCAACAAGATGGACAAGATCGGCGCCGACTTCTACTTCTCGGTGAAGACCATGGAGGACCGGCTGGGCGCCAACGTCATCCCGATCCAGCTGCCCGTCGGCTCCGAGGGTGACTTCGAGGGCGTCGTCGACCTGGTCGAGATGAAGGCCAAGGTCTGGAGCGCCGAGGCGAAGCTCGGCGAGAAGTACGACGTGGTGGACATCCCCGCCGACCTGGCCGAGAAGGCCGACGAGTACCGCACCAAGCTGCTCGAGGCCGTCGCCGAGACGGACGAGGCGCTGCTGGAGAAGTACCTGGGCGGCGAGGAACTCACCGTCGAGGAGATCAAGGGCGCCATCCGCAAGCTGACCATCAGCTCGGAGGCCTACCCGGTGCTGTGCGGCAGCGCGTTCAAGAACAAGGGCGTCCAGCCGATGCTGGACGCGGTCATCGACTACCTGCCCTCGCCGCTGGACGTGCCCCCGGCCGTCGGCCACGCGCCGGGCAAGGAGGACGTCGAGGTCGTCCGCAAGCCGTCGACCGACGAGCCGTTCTCCGCGCTGGCGTTCAAGGTCGCCACCCACCCGTTCTTCGGCAAGCTGACCTACGTCCGGGTGTACTCGGGCAAGGTCGACTCCGGCAGCCAGGTCATCAACTCCACCAAGGGCAAGAAGGAGCGGCTGGGCAAGCTGTTCCAGATGCACTCCAACAAGGAGAACCCGGTGGAGACCGCCTCGGCCGGTCACATCTACGCGGTGATCGGTCTGAAGGACACCACCACCGGTGACACCCTGAGCGACCCGAACGACCAGGTCGTGCTGGAGTCGATGACCTTCCCCGACCCGGTCATCGAGGTGGCCATCGAGCCGAAGACCAAGAGCGACCAGGAGAAGCTGAGCCTCTCGATCCAAAAGCTCGCCGAAGAGGACCCGACGTTCAAGGTGCACCTGGACCAGGAGACCGGCCAGACCGTGATCGGCGGCATGGGCGAACTCCACCTGGACATCCTGGTGGACCGCATGCGCCGCGAGTTCAAGGTCGAGGCCAACGTCGGCAAGCCGCAGGTGGCCTACAAGGAGACCATCAAGCGGGCCGCGAACAATGTCGAGTTCACCCACAAGAAGCAGACGGGTGGCTCGGGCCAGTTCGCGAAGGTGATCATCAACCTCGAGCCGTTCACCGGCGAGGACGGTGCCACCTACGAGTTCGAGAACAAGGTCACCGGTGGCCGCATCCCGCGGGAGTACATCCCGTCGGTGGACGCCGGCGCGCAGGACGCGATGCAGTACGGCGTGCTGGCCGGCTACCCGCTGGTGAACCTGAAGGTCACCCTGCTCGATGGCGCCTTCCACGAGGTGGACTCCTCGGAGATGGCGTTCAAGATCGCCGGTTCGCAGGTCCTGAAAAAGGCTGCCGCGCAAGCACAACCGGTGATTCTCGAACCGATCATGGCCGTCGAGGTCACCACGCCCGAGGATTACATGGGCGATGTGATCGGCGACCTGAACTCCCGCCGTGGCCAGATTCAGGCCATGGAGGAGCGGAGCGGTGCACGCGTCGTCAAGGCGCACGTGCCGCTGTCGGAGATGTTCGGCTACGTCGGCGACCTGAGGTCCAAGACCCAAGGCCGGGCGAACTACTCCATGGTGTTCGACTCGTACGCCGAAGTGCCGGCCAACGTGTCGAAGGAGATCATCGCGAAGGCGACGGGTCAGTAAGAATCCCCTCGGAGTAATCTTGCCGGGTCATTGCAAAGCCTTGGGCGCGGCACAACTGAAAACACCAACACTGCTTTAACAAGCACCAACAGTCCAGGAGGACAACGAAGTGGCGAAGGCGAAGTTCGAGCGGACGAAGCCGCACGTCAACATTGGGACCATCGGTCACGTTGACCACGGCAAGACGACGCTGACCGCGGCTATCACCAAGGTTCTGCACGACAAGTTCCCGGACCTGAACGAGTCCCGCGCGTTCGACCAGATCGACAACGCGCCCGAGGAGCGTCAGCGCGGTATCACCATCAACATCTCCCACGTGGAGTACCAGACCGACAAGCGTCACTACGCGCACGTCGACGCCCCGGGTCACGCCGACTACATCAAGAACATGATCACCGGTGCCGCCCAGATGGACGGCGCGATCCTGGTGGTCGCGGCCACCGACGGCCCGATGCCGCAGACTCGCGAGCACGTGCTGCTGGCGCGTCAGGTCGGCGTGCCCTACATCCTGGTCGCGCTGAACAAGGCGGACATGGTCGACGACGAGGAGCTCTTGGAGCTCGTCGAGATGGAGGTCCGCGAGCTGCTGGCCGCCCAGGAGTTCGACGAGGACGCCCCCGTCGTTCGGGTCTCGGCGCTCAAGGCGCTCGAGGGCGACGCCACCTGGGTCAAGTCCGTCGAGGAACTGATGGAGGCCGTCGACGAGTCGATCCCGGACCCGGTCCGCGAGACCGACAAGCCGTTCCTGATGCCGGTCGAGGACGTCTTCACGATCACCGGTCGTGGCACCGTGGTCACCGGTCGTGTCGAGCGCGGCGTGATCAACGTGAACGAGGAAGTCGAGATCGTCGGCATCAAGCCGGCCAGCACCAAGACGACGGTCACCGGTGTGGAGATGTTCCGCAAGCTGCTGGACCAGGGCCAGGCCGGCGACAACGTCGGGTTGCTGCTGCGTGGTATCAAGCGCGAGGACGTCGAGCGTGGCCAGGTCGTGGTTAAGCCCGGCACCACCACGCCGCACACCGAGTTCGAGGGCAGCGTCTACATCCTGTCCAAGGACGAGGGCGGTCGGCACACGCCGTTCTTCAACAACTACCGCCCGCAGTTCTACTTCCGCACCACGGACGTGACCGGTGTGGTGACGCTGCCGGAGGGCACCGAAATGGTGATGCCCGGTGACAACACCAACATCTCGGTCAAGCTGATCCAGCCCGTGGCCATGGACGAAGGCCTGCGGTTCGCGATCCGCGAGGGTGGCCGCACCGTCGGCGCCGGCCGGGTCGTCAAGATCATCAAGTAGGTCCAGCTAGCCATAGGGCCCGGACTGCCGTTCTCGGCAATCCGGGCTTTATGCGTTTTACCGGGTCCGACCGGGACGGCTCCGCTAGGATTCCCCGATAAGGGAGTCGGGGGAGCTGACCGGGAGGTTCCGATGTCCTTCGTATTCGCGACGCCCGAGTATGTGGCCGCCGCCGCGTCCGATCTGGCCAGGATCGGGTGGACGATCACGTCGGCGAACTCGATGGCGGCGGGCGCGACGTCGACCGTCCTCGCCCCGGGCGCGGACGAGGTGTCGGCCAGCATCGCGACGCTGTTCGACGCCCACTCGCAGGTGTACCAGGCGCTGAGCGCGCAAGCCGCGGTGTTTCACAACCAGTTCGTCGAGCTGATGAACGGCGGCGCGGCGCACTACCTGGCCACCGAGGCCGCCAACGCGTCGCCGCTGCAGTCCGCCGCGGCGCCCGCGTCGATGGCTGCGCAGCTGCCGGCGGCGACGGCCGCGGGCGGTTCGGCGCCCGGCGTTCCGGCCGCGCCCCTGATGTCGGCGGTCGCGCCGGCTTCCGCGATCGCGGGCGTGCAGGCCCCGGCCGCCCCCGCGGCCACCGCGGGGCCGGCGGCGCTGGCCCCGGCCACCGCGGCCACGCCGGTGCGGATGGTCACGCCCGCCTACACCCCGGCCACCGCGCAGCCCGCGGCGCCGGCGCCGTCCACGGTCAGCCCGCTCGCGACGACACCGGCGCAGGTGGAGACGCCGCAGGCCGCCGCGGCCCCGGCGATGCCGGTATCGACCGGCGGCACGCCGGTGAAGGTGGTGTCCGCCCATTCGGCCCCCACCTCGGCGCCGGCCGGATCGTCGGCGCGTCCGGCGCCGGCCGTGATTCCCAAGGTGGACTAGCGCGCCGCCGGTTTGCGTGTATGGCGCGCGCGGCGACCCCGTGAGAGCTAACCTGACACGAAAATTCCCAGCAAGGGTAAGGAGACTCTCGTGTTGGCGCGCTACCTGAAGGCACAGTTGGTGGTTTTGCTGTGCGGTGGCCTGGTCGGGCCGATTTTCTTGGTGGTCTACTTCACCCTCGGGTTCGGCAGCCTGCTGCAGTGGATGTTCTATGCCGGTCTGTTCATCACCGTGGCCGACGTGCTGGTCGCGCTCGCGTTGGCCAACTACGGCGCGAAGTCGTCGGCTAAGAACGCGGTGCTCGAGCAGAGCGGCGTGCTCGCGCTGGCCCAGATCACCGGGGTCACCGAGACGGGGACCTGGATCAACAACCAGCAGGTGGTGAAGGTGCACCTGCACATCTCCGGGCCCGGTTTCCTGCCGTTCGACAGCGAGGACCGGGTGATCGCCAGCGTGACCCGGCTCGGCAACCTGTCCGCCCGCAAGTTGGTGGTGCTGGTCAACCCCACCACCAATGAGTACCGGATCGACTGGGAGCGAAGCGCTTTGGTCAACGGCCTGGTGCCCGCGCAGTTCACCGTCGCCGAAGACAACAAGACCTACGACCTCAGCGGGCAGGCCGGCCCCCTGATGGAGATCCTGCAGATCCTCAAGGCCAACAACGTTCCGCTCAACCGGATGGTGGACATCCGGTCGAACCCGGTGCTGCGCCAGCAGATCCAGGCCGTGGTGCGCCGCGCGGCCGAACAGCAGGCGCCGGCCCCGCAACCGGCCACCGCCGGCGGACCGGCGCCGGTGGTCACGCCCCCGCAGCCGTCGGTCGCCCAGCGGCTGCAGGAGCTCGAGACGCTGCGCGCCAGTGGCGCGCTGACCGACCAGGAGTACGCCAGCCGGCGGGCCCAGATCATCTCCGAAATCTGACCGCCGGGCGAGTTAGAACAGGTTTCAGTTTCGCTGCTAGCCTGACTGCGTGGCTGGATCACTGCAGGGACGCGTCGCGTTCATCACCGGCGCCGCCCGCGCCCAGGGCCGTTCGCACGCCGTGCGGCTGGCCGCCGAGGGCGCCGACATCATCGCGCTCGACATCTGCGCGCCGGCGTCGAAGAGCCTGACCTACACGCCGGCCACGCCGGAGGATCTCGCCGAGACGGTCCGGCTGGTGGAGGCGCAGGGCCGCAAGGTGCTGGCCCGCGAAGCGGACGTCCGCGACGACGCCGCGCTGCGCCAACTCGTGGCCGACGGCGTCGAACAATTCGGCCGGCTCGACATCGTGGTGGCCAACGCCGGCGTCTTGAGCTGGGGCCGGGTGTGGGAGCTCACCGACGAGCAGTGGGACACCGTGATCGGGGTGAACCTCACCGGCACCTGGCGCACGCTGCGCGCCACCGTGCCCGCGATGATCGAAGCCGGCAACGGCGGCTCGATCGTGGTGGTGAGCTCGTCGGCGGGCCTGAAGGCCACCCCCGGCAACGGACACTATTCGGCCAGCAAGCACGGGCTCACCGCGCTGACCAACACCCTGGCCATCGAGCTCGGCGAATACAACATCCGGGTCAACTCCATCCACCCCTACTCCGTCGACACCCCGATGATCGAGCCGGAGGCGATGATGGAGATATTCGCCCGCCACCCCGGCTTCGTGCACAGCTTTCCCCCAATGCCGTTGCAGCCCAACGGCTTCATGTCTCCGGACGAGGTGGCCGACGTCGTGGCGTGGCTGGCCGGCGACGGGTCGGGCACGGTGACCGGCACCCAGATCCCGGTGGACAAGGGCGCGTTGAAGTACTGATCGGTCATCGTGGTATGAACTGCACGTGACCGCTAGCAAAGGAATCGTGATCGTCGGCGGGGGGCTGGCCGCCGCCCGGACCGCCGAGCAGCTGCGCCGATCGGGGTTCGAAGGCCGCGTCACGATCGTCAGCGACGAGGTGCACGTGCCCTACGATCGCCCGCCGCTGTCGAAAGAGGTGCTGCGCAAAGAGGTCGACGACGTGGCCCTCAAACCGCGGGAGTGGTACGACGAGAACGACATCACCCTGCGCCTGGGCGCGGCGGCCACCGGCCTGGACACCGCGGCGCGGACGGTGACGCTGGCCGACGGCTCGGTGATCGGCTACGACGAACTCGTCATCGCCACCGGCTTGGTGCCGCGGCGCATCCCGGCGCTGCCGGACCTCGACGGCATCCGGGTGTTGCGGTCGTTCGACGAATCGATGGCGCTGCGTGAGCACGCGTCCGCCGCGCAGCGCGCCGTCATCGTCGGCGCCGGATTCATCGGCTGCGAGGTGGCGGCCAGCCTGCGCAGCCTCGGGGTGAACGTCGTGTTGGTCGAGCCGCAGCCGACGCCCCTGGCGTCGGTGCTCGGCGAGCGAATCGGCGAGCTGGTGGCGCGCCTGCACCGCGAGGAGGGGGTGGACGTCCGCCTCGGTGTCGGGGTGGCCGAGGTGCGCGGCGACGGGCGGGTGGACACCGTCGTGCTGAGCGACGGCACCGAGCTGGCGGCCGACCTGGTGGTCATCGGCATCGGGTCGCACCCGGCGACCGGCTGGCTCGAGGGCAGCGGCGTCGAGATCGACAACGGCGTGCTCTGCGACGAGGCCGGACGGACCAGCGCGCCCAACGTATGGGCGCTCGGCGACGTCGCATCGTGGCGCGATGCGACGGGACACCAAGCGCGCGTGGAACATTGGAGCAACGTCGCCGACCAGACCCGCGTCGTGGTGCCCGCGATGCTGGGGCAGGAGCCACCGGCGGCCGTGGTCGTGCCGTACTTCTGGAGCGACCAGTACGACGTCAAGATCCAGTGCCTCGGCGAGCCCGAGGCCACCGACACCGTCCACCTCGTCGAAGACGACGGCCGCAAGTTCCTGGCCTACTACGAGCGGGACGGGGTGCTGGTCGGTGTGGTCGGCGGCGGGATGCCCGGCAAGGTCATGAAGGCCCGCGGCAAGATCGCGGCCGGCGCGCCCATCTCCGACGTGCTGGGCTGACCCGCACGAGAGTCATTGCGCGGCGGGGTGTTTCGTCCCGCCGTTCACCACCAGTGCACCGGCGGGCCGTGCGGATGGCATTCCCCCAGGATCTCCAGCTCGCCGCCCGGCCAGCGCCGCGCCCGCACCAGGAACCGGATCGGGGCGTCCGGCCCCTCGCGCGCCGGCTCCAGCGTCAGGTGCACGAACGGCGATCGCTCGTCGGCCCGCTCGCCCAGCGCGCCGACGCGGGCGCGGACCGCATCGCGCTCCTCGCCGGACAGGTACTGCCAGGTGATCGAATGCCACAGCACCGTCAGCGCGCCCGCGGCCGGCGTCAGGACGGCGACCGCGTCGGCGGCCGTCTGGCGCTGCAGCCGGGCCGGCACCCGCCGCGCCACCTCGATCGCGCCGCGCAGCCGCTCGAGCCGGGCGGTCTGGTCGGGCCAGACGTAGCTCAGCACGGTGAGCTCCCCGTCGGCTCCGGTCACGTCGATGGGCGCGATGTCGAAGCCGCTGCGCTCGACGATCTCCACCCCGCCGCCCGGCGGCAGCGCGCCGCGCCACGCGTCGTGGATCGTCACCGGCGAATCGTCCGGTCCCCACTGGCCGTCGGCGAATCGATAGCGGTAGTGGTCGGCGCGCAGGTTCAGCCCCGCGCTCGACCCGATCTCGAAAAGCCTTACCGGCAAACCCGATTCACCGTTGATGCGCAACAGCGCGCCGATCAGCGCGGCGGACCGGCCGACCTCGTTGGTCTGCGGTGGTTGCCGCAGCGCCGCCCGCAGCGCCTCGGAGTGTTCGGCCGCCGCGCCCTCGATCTCGGGCCACGCCGCTACGGCGTCCCAGCTGCCGCCGGTGCTGGGATACCACCTTCGTAATTGCCGGGCGCGGCCGTCGAGCACCAACCGGTGCAGCCCGCCGAGCAGCCGCAGCGGCACGGCGAGGCGCGAGGCGGCGTCCTCGTGCCCGGACAGGATCGCGGCGAAGACGCCGCCGGCCTCGACGTCGGCGGCCACCAGCTCGAAAAGTTCGCCGTACATCGGGGAGCCCGAGCCGGCGCAGAACCGGCCCTGCGCGCGCAGGGTGTGCAGCAGGTGATCCGCGGTCACCGATCCAGCCCGTCCAGCCCGGCGCCGACCACGTCGAAGGCGTTGCCCAGCGCGATGGGCAACGGGACGGACTCGTCGCCGAGCCAGTGCTCGTAGGCCGACAGCGCCACCCCGAGCATGGTCCAGGCGGCGGTCTGGGGCACCAGGTCGGTGGTCTTGCGGTCCAGCCGGCGGGCCACGAAACCGGCGATCACCTCGCGCCAGCCGGCGTACATGGTCATCGAATACGCCTGCAGTTCGGCGGTTTGCAGGATGACCCGCATCCGCTGCCGGTGCCGCGCGGTCTCCGACTCGTCAAAGGTGTTGAACGCCAACAGTGCATCGCGCAGCGCCTGGCCCAGCGGCACCCGCGGGTCGACGGCGTCCAGCAGGTCGCGCAGGTGCGCGAGGTGGGTGTCGAAGTCGCCCCACGGGATCGCGTTCTTGGAGGCGTAGTAGCGGAACAGCGTGCGCCGCGAGATGCCGGCGGCCTGGGCGACGTCGTCGACGCTCACGTCGGCGAAACCGCGCGCGCCGAACAGCTCGATCGCGACGTCGGTGATGTGGTGCGGCGTGGTCGAGCGGCGACGGCCCACCCGCGGCTGCGGCACCATGAGACCCGCCCTTCCATTTCGGCACTCGATGCCATATTCTGACGAAGCTTGTGACTCGAACCCCATCGTTGTCAAGAACCGACGAAAGGCAATGACCCATGGACCACGAAACCGAGACCGAGGCCCAGCTCGTCGCCGAGACCCTGGTTGAAGAGGTGTCCATCGACGGCATGTGCGGGGTCTACTGAACCGCGTGTTCGACCCCGGCCGCGGCTGGCGGTTGCACCCGCAGGTGGCGGTTCGACCCGAACCATTCGGGGCGTTGCTCTACCACTTCGGCACTCGCAAGCTGTCCTTTCTGAAGAACCGCACCATTCTCACCGTGGTGCGGTCGCTCGCCGACCATCCCGACGTCCACTCGGCCTGCCGCGCGGCGGGTGTGGACGACTCGGACGAGGCCCCCTACTTGCACGCGCTGGGCGTGTTGGCCGATTCGAAGATGCTGGTACCCCAGGAGGTCCCATGACAGCCACCGTCCCGCGGCTCATCGAGCAGTTCGAGAGCGGGCTCGACGCGCCCATCTGCCTGACGTGGGAGCTCACGTACGCGTGCAACCTGGCGTGCGTGCACTGCCTTTCGTCGTCGGGCAAACGGGATCCGCGGGAGCTGTCCACCCGGCAATGCATGGACATCATTGACGAGCTGGAACGCATGCAAGTGTTCTACGTCAACATCGGCGGCGGCGAGCCCACCGTGCGCCCCGACTTCTGGGAGCTGGTCGACTACGCGACCGCGCACCACGTCGGGGTGAAGTTCTCCACCAACGGGGTCCGCATCACCGAAGAGGTCGCCGCCCGGTTGGCCGCCAGCGACTACGTCGACGTCCAGATCTCGCTGGACGGCGCCACCGCGGAGGTCAACGATGCGGTGCGCGGCCCCGGATCGTTCGCCATGGCGGTGCGCGCGCTGGAGAACCTTGCCAATGCGGGCTTTGCGGACGCGAAGATCTCCGTCGTGGTCACCCGCCACAACGTCGACCAGCTCGACGAATTCGCCGCGCTGGCAAGCCGTTACGGCGCCACCCTGCGGATCACCCGGCTGCGTCCGTCGGGGCGCGGCGCGGACGTCTGGGACGACCTGCACCCCACCGCCGCCCAGCAGGTCCAGCTCTACGACTGGCTGGTGGCCAAGGGGGAACGGGTGCTCACCGGCGACTCCTTCTTCCACCTGGCGCCGCTCGGCTCCTCCGGCGCGCTGGCCGGTTTGAACATGTGCGGCGCGGGCCGGGTGGTCTGCCTGATCGACCCCGTGGGGGACGTGTACGCGTGCCCATTCGCCATTCACGACCGCTTCCTGGCCGGAAATGTGTTGTCCGACGGGGGATTCGACAACGTCTGGAAGAATGCGCCGCTGTTCCGCGAGCTGCGCGAACCGCAGTCCGCGGGGGCGTGCGGCAGCTGCGGCCACTACGACGCCTGCCGGGGCGGCTGCATGGCGGCGAAGTTCTTCACCGGCCTGCCGATGGACGGGCCGGATCCCGAGTGCGTGCAGGGGCACAGCGCCCCGGCGCTGGCCCGCCGGCGGGAGACGCCGCGGCCCCGGGCCGACCACTCCCGCGGACAACGGGTTCGCCAGCCGGTGCCCCTGACACTGTCCGTGCGGCCACCCGACGCGCCCCCGGCGCGCCTGTGCAACGAAAGCCCCGTATAGCTCATGGCCGGCCAATGGTTTGAAACCGTCGCCATCGCCCAGCAGCGCGCGAAGCGGCGGCTGCCGAAATCCGTCTACTCGGCGCTGCTCGCCGGCAGCGAAAAGGGCGTCACCGTCTCCGACAACGTCGCGGCGTTCGGTGAACTCGGATTCGCCCCCCACGTCGTCGGCGCGCAGGAGAAGCGCGACCTCTCGACTACCGTTCTGGGACAAGATATTTCGATGCCGGTGCTGATTTCGCCGACCGGCGTCCAGGCAGTCGATCCGGACGGCGAGGTCGCCGTCGCGCGGGCCGCGGCGGCACGGGGAACGGCGATGGGCCTGTCCTCTTTCGCCAGCAAACCGATCGAGGAGGTCGTCGCCGCCAACCCCAAGATCTTCTTCCAGGTGTACTGGCTGGGCGGGCGCGACGCGATCGCCGAGCGGGTGGAACGGGCGCGCCAGGCCGGCGCGGTGGGTCTGATCGTCACCACCGACTGGTCGTTCTCGCACGGGCGCGACTGGGGCAGCCCCCAGATTCCCGAAGCGATGAACCTGCGGACGGTCCTGCGGCAGTCTCCGGAAGCGGTCTTCAAGCCCCGCTGGCTGTGGAAGTACGGCAAGACGCTACGCCCGCCGGATTTGCGGGTGCCCAACCAGGGGCGCCGCGGCGAGCCCGGCCCACCCTTTTTCGCCGCCTACGGCGAGTGGATGGGTACGCCGCCCCCGACGTGGGAAGACATCGCCTGGCTGCGTGAACTGTGGGGCGGGCCGTTCATGCTCAAGGGCGTGATGCGCGTGGACGACGCGAAAAGGGCTGTGGACGCCGGGGTTTCGGCGATCTCGGTGTCCAACCACGGGGGCAACAACCTGGACGGCACGCCGGCGTCGATTCGCGCCCTGCCCGCGGTGGCCGCCGCGGTCGGCGATCAGGTCGAGGTGCTGCTCGACGGCGGCATCCGCCGGGGAAGCGATGTGGTCAAGGCCGTGGCGCTGGGGGCACGCGCGGTGATGATCGGGCGCGCGTACCTGTGGGGCCTGGCCGCCGCCGGGCAGGCGGGCGTGGAGAACGTGCTCGACATCCTGCGCGGGGGCATCGACTCGGCGCTGATGGGCCTGGGCCACGCGAGCGTGCACGAGCTCGGTCCGGACGACATCCTGGTGCCCCCCGGCTTCACCCGGGCGCTGGGTGTGCCGTCCGCCTGAGCAGCCGATAGTCGTCCGGGAGACGGGGTCGTCGGCGATGATTGACGGCCACGCAAACGGTGGTACTGGCGAGGTGCCCGTGACGAACGAGCACGAAGATCGAACGCCCGATGAACCAGCCAGAAAAAAATCGTTTTCACCAGACAACAATTGGTGCACGCCAGGTGAATTCGTCCTACCATCACCGAGTGCCCGTACTCGGCGAATTAGCGGTGGCTACGTCAAGCCAGCTAGCGGGCACCTCGCCGTCGCTGCTCATCCCGCTCGGGTCGACCGAGCAGCACGGTCCGCACCTGCCGCTGGACACCGACACGCGGATCGCAACCGCGGTCGCCCGCGGGGCGCGGGCCGGCCTCGACCGCGAGTGGCTGGTGGCACCCGCCATCGCCTACGGGGCCAGCGGCGAACACCAAAGCTTTGCCGGCACGATCTCCATCGGCACGGAGGCCCTGACGACGTTGCTGGTGGAATACGGCCGGTCGGCGGCGGGCTGGGCCCGGCGCCTCGTCTTCGTCAACGGCCACGGCGGCAACACCGCCGCGCTGGCGGCCGCGGTGACCGGGCTGCGGGCCGAGGGACGCGACGCCGCCTGGTGCCCATGCCTGTCGGGCGGCGGTGATGCCCACGCCGGGCACACCGAAACCTCGCTGTTGCTGCACATCTCGCCGGGCGACGTGCTGACCGACCGGTGGCTCGCCGGAAACCCGGCGCCGCTGCCCGAATTGCTCCCGTCGCTGCGCCGCGGGGGAGTCGCGGCCGTCAGCCCCGTGGGCGTCCTGGGAGACCCGACCACCGCGACCGCCGCCGAGGGTGAGCGCATCCTCGCCGAGATGGTCGAGGGCTGTGTCCGTCGGGTGGACCGGTGGTCACCCGGGCGCGACGGGATGCTGACATGAGCCATCCCCGGCTGCCCGACGGGTTCGCCGTCCAGGTCGATCGCCGCGTGCGGGTGCTCGGCGACGGCTCGGCGCTGCTCGGGGGGTCGCCGACCCGGCTGCTCAAGCTGGCGCCGGCCGCCCAGGACATGCTGTGCGACGGCCGGCTGAAGGTCCGCGACGACGTCAGCGCGCAGCTGGCCCGCACCTTGCTGGACGCCACGGTGGCGCATCCGCGGCCCGCGGGCGGGCCCTCGCACCGCGACGTGACCGTCGTAATCCCCGTGCGGGACAACCTTTCTGGCGTGCGGCGCCTGGTCAGCTCGCTGCGCGGCTTGCGGGTCATCGTGGTCGACGACGGATCCTTCCCGCCGATCGAACCGGAGGACTTCGTCGGCGCGCACTGCGACGTCGAGGTGCTGCGGCACTCGCGCAGCAGGGGACCGGCCGCCGCCCGCAACACGGGACTGGCCGCGTGCGGCACCGACTATGTCGCCTTCCTCGACTCCGATGTCGCGCCGCGACGCGGGTGGCTGGAGGCGCTGCTGGGCCACTTCTGCGACCCGACGGTCGCGCTGGCCGCGCCGCGCATCGTGGGTTTGTCGCACAGTGAGAACGTCGTCGCGCGCTACGAGGCGGTGCACTCGTCGCTCGACCTCGGCGAGCGCGAAGCGCCCGTGCTACCCCACAGCACGGTCTCCTACGTGCCCAGCGCGGCGATCATCTGCCGCTGCTCGGCGCTGCGCGCGGTCGGCGGCTTCGACGAGACCCTGCAATCGGGCGAGGACGTCGACCTGTGTTGGCGGCTCATCGAAGCCGGCGCCCGGCTGCGTTACGAGCCCGTCGCGCTGGTCGCCCACGACCACCGCACCGAACTGCGGGATTGGCTCGCGCGCAAGGCTTTCTATGGCGGCTCGGCGGCCCCGCTGTCGGTCCGCCACCCCGACAAGACCGCGCCGGTGGTGATCTCCGGCTGGGCGCTGATGACCTGGATCCTGGTGGCGTTCGGGACCAGCCTGTCCCAGCTGGCGTCCGTCGCCATCGCCCTGCTGACCGGTCGCCGAATCGCCAGGGCGATGCGCGGCGCCGAGACCTCGATCACCGACGTGGTGGTGATCGCCACCCGCGGCCTGTGGTCGGCGGCGCTGCAGCTGGCGTCGGCGCTGTGCCGGCATTACTGGCCGCTGGCGCTGGTCGCCGCCACGCTGTCGCGACATTTCCGCCGTGTCGTGCTGGTCGCGGCCGTCATGGACGGCGTGGTCGACTGGCTGCGCCGTCGGGACGCCATGGGTGACGATGCCGAGCCGATCGGGCTGCTGACCTACCTGTTGCTCAAGCGCGTCGACGACCTGGCGTACGGCCTCGGGTTGTGGTGGGGTGTGCTGCGGGAGCGCAACCTGCGCGCGCTCAAGCCGCAGATTCGCAGCTAGCCGCCACCTTGACCCCCGCCGCCCCGCACAGCGACGTGCTGATCGTCGGTGCCGGCAGCGCTGGATCGGTTGTTGCCGAACGCCTTTCCAGCGACCCCGGTTGCGCGGTGACCGTCATCGAGGCCGGGCCCGCCCTCGATGACCCGCAATTGCTCGCGCAAACCGGCAACGGGCTGCAGCTGCCGATAGGCGTGGGCAGCCCCTTGGTGCGGCGCTATGAGACCAGCCTGACCGACCGGCCCACCCGGCGGCACCCGATCGTGCGCGGGGCGACGCTCGGCGGGTCGGGCGCGGTCAACGGCGGCTACTTCTGCCGGGGATTGCAGCGCGACTTCGATCGGCTGTCGCTGCCCGGCTGGTCGTGGCCCGAGGTCCTCGACAGCTTCCGCGCCATCGAGACCGACCTGGACTTCAGCGGCCCCGCCCACGGTGCCGACGGCCCGATCAAGGTGCGCCGTACCCACGAAATGGCCGGCACCACCGAGCGTTTCATCGACGCCGCGCGGCGCGCGGGGTTCGACTGGATCGATGACCTCAACGACGTTGGGCCCGGGCCGGTTTCGGGGCTGGGCGCGGTGCCGCTCAACATCGTCGACGGCGTGCGCACCGGATCCGGCGCCGGCTACCTGCTGCCGGCCCTGGGCCGACGGAACCTGACGCTGCACGCGCGGACCAGCGCGGTGGGCCTGCGGTTCGCCGGCACCACCGCGGTGGGTGTCGACGCGATCGGCCCGCACGGGCGCATGACCATGACCGCCGACCGGATCGTCCTGTGCGCCGGGGCCATTCAAACGGCGCAGCTGCTCATGCTCTCCGGCGTCGGCGTCGAGGACGGGTTGCGGGCGGTCGGCATCGGAGTGCGGGCGCCCCTTCCGGTGGGCGCGTCGTTCAGCGATCACCCCGAGTGGGTGTTGCCCACCGACTGGGCGGTGGCTCCCGGCCGGCCGGTGCTCGAGGTCGTGCTCAGCACCGCCGACGATCTCGAGATCAGGCCCTACACGGGCGGATTCGTCGCGATGACCGGCGACGGCACGGCCGGGCACACCGACTGGCCCCACATCGGGGTGGCGTTGATGCAGCCGCGGGCCCGCGGGCGCATCACGCTGGCTTCCGCCGATCCCGCCGCGGCGCCCCGCATCGAGCATCGCTACGACAGCGAGCCCGACGACGTCGCGGCGCTACGCCGGGCAGCGGAGATGGTCCGCGAATTGGCATCCAGCGCAACCCATGTCGGGGCCCCGTCCTGGTCCACGTCCCAACACCTCTGTGGCACGGCGCCGATGGGCCCGGAAAGCGACCCGCGGGCCGTCGTCGATCATCGCTGCCGCGTGCACGGCATCGAAAACCTGTGGGTGATCGACGGCTCGATCCTGCCCACCATCACCAGCCGCGGGCCGCACGCCACCATCGTGATGCTCGGGCACCGGGCCGCCGACTTCGTTCGGTGAATGAGGGGGGCGGCCCCATGGGTGAGGCATGGGGCGCGCCCCCGAGTGGCGATTGTTCATGCGATCCACGTAGATGGCCACGACAGTGGCAGTGCGCGCGCGAGTGTGCATCGCGCCGGCAATGCGTCGCAATATTCGTGGACGGCACGGCCGCCGTAAGACCTCCCTTCGTGACACCTGAAAGCGTTGGCCGGCTGGATATCACGCCCGTACCGGAGGCGAACGCTCTCGCGTCCATACCGCGGCGACCGGCCATGCCGGCCCGCCCACGCTCGTAACGGGAATCAACACCACATCCACCTCGCCGTAACAGAGATGACCTGTACCTGTCGATATATATTTCTGATACCAGAATCGGCGGGCGGTTTCAAGCACCCGCGGCCGCTCACCGCTCCTTGAAGGTGCTGCCTGACAACGGCATTGGACTCAGCGGGCGCGGCGGGCCAGCAGGCCCCGCACCGGCCGCAGCTGCCGCCCGTCGCGGCCGGGCGCCCAGATCCCGATCAGCACCGCGGCGACGGCGACGATCACGGCCATCGCGACGGTGGACGCGTGCATGGCCGCCAGGAACGCGGTCTTGCTGAGGTCGGCCAGCTCGCGGCCCGGGGCCCCGATCCTGCCGGCCACCTCGACGGCCTTGGCCAACGAGTCGGTGGCCGGGCCGCGCACGGGCGCGGGAAAGTCCGCCAGCTTCGGGGCGAGCTCGTGCGAATACCGGCCCGCCAGAATCGAACCGGCCACCGCGATCCCCAGCGCGCCGCCCATCTCCCGGGATGTGTCGTTCACCGCGGAGGCGACGCCCTGTTTCTCGTCCGGCACCGCCCCCATGATCGCCGAGGTGGTCGGCGCCGTGCAGATCCCGATGCCGGTGGCCAATATCAGTGTCGGCCAGGCGAATTGCAAATAGGAGGTGTGCAGGTTCAGCAGGCACATGCACGCGAACCCGACCGCCATCAGCAGGGTGCCGACGAACAGCACCAGCCGCAGGCCCAACTTGGGCACGTACCAGAACGACAGCGCCGAGAAAATGGCCAGCGGAACCATGAACGGGCCGAAGGCGACCGCCGTCGCCAGCGCCGAGTAGCCCATGATCTGCTGCACGTATTGCATGCCGATGTAGAAGAACCCGAACGTCGCGCCGAACAGGATGACGATCGCGGCGACGCCGGTGGCGAAATTCGGGTCGGCGAACAACCGGACATCCAGCAGGGGCTGCCCGCTGCGCCCGGCGAGCCGCAACTCGACGGCGCCGAACGCGGCCGCGAGGACCGCCCCCGCGACAAGCCCGCCCCAGATCAGCGGGTCATCCCAGCCGCGGGTCGGCGCCTCCAGGATCGCGGCCACCGCGATCGCCACCGCGGCGCCGATCAGCACCGCGCCCAGCGAATCGATCCGCGGGGCGCCGCCGTCGCGGGACGAGGACACGGTGCACGCCAGCGCGAAGATCACCAGTCCGGCCGCGCCCAGCGACCAGAAGATCGCGTGCCAATCCCAGAAGCGCAGCAGCAGGCCGGAACCGATCATTCCCAGCACGCCGCCGGACCCGGCGGTGCCGGCCCAGATGCCGACCGCCTTGGTGCGCTCGTCCTTCGGGTAGGCCACGGTCAGCAGCGACAGCGTCGCCGGCATCACGAAGGCCGCGCCGATCCCGGCGACCGCGCGGCCGGCGATGATCTGGGCCGGGCTGTGTAGCAGTGCGGGCGCCATCGAGCCCAGGGCGAAGACCACCAGCCCGAGCAGCAGGGCGCCCCGCCTGCCGTAGCGGTCGCCGATCGCTCCGGCGGGCAACAGCAGGCACGCCAGCGCCACGGTGTATCCGTCGACGATCCAATTCAGCTGCGACTGGGTGGCCGAGGTGGCCACCGCGAGGTCTCCCAGCGCGGTGTTCAGCGCCGTCATCGACGCGACCACCAGCGCGACCCCCATGCAGGCGACGGCCAGCGTCCAGTTCCGGGCGCGGGGGCTACCCCCGATGCTGACTACATCAGTACGCTGGTCAGGCCGGACCAGGGTTTCGACCATGTGATGCGCCTCCCACGGTGGCGTTCGGAAGATTCGAGACCGACAGTCTTGTAGGTAGACCGATAGTCTCGTTCCCAAACAGGGAGGTGGGTCACAATTACCGGCAGCACCACCGATCCACGCCCGGCCCGCTCGCGGGCCCGCCTGCTCGAGGCCGCCGCGGCGTTGCTGAGTTCCGGGGGGCCCAGCGCGGTGACCGTCGACGCGGTCACCCGCACCGCCAACGTGGCCAGGGCCACGCTGTATCGCCACTTCCCGAGCGGAAACGACTTGCTGGCAGCGGCTTTCAACAGCCTCATCCCGCCGTCACCCACGCCGCCGGCCGAGGGTTCGCTGCGTGATCGCCTGATCGCGGTGGTGCTGGCCCAGGCCGAGTCGGTGGCGCAGGCGCCGGCGCTGATGACGGCCATGTCGTGGTTGTCCATGGGTCGGGTCCTGGACGAGATGCCGGAACCCCGCGACTGCGCCGCGAACACCACGGCGATCACCACCCTGCGCGAGCGCATCGCCCAGCAGTACGCGGCCCCGTTCGACGCCATTTTCGACAGCCCCGAGGCCGCCGAACTGGGCGAAGTGGACCGGTCCCGGGCCATCGCACTGCTCATCGGGCCCCTGGTGCTGGGGCGCCTGTCGACGCTTCCCGACTTCGATTACCGCGAGTGCGCGCTCGCCGCCGTCGACGGTTTCCTCTATGTACAGCGCGCCCACAACCGGGCGGCCGCGGCGAGGGTCGAACCGGCGGGCGCCTGAGGCCCCAAAGGCCCAGGTCGGCGGCCATCGCCCGGGATTTGGCCAAACCCATGATCTAGGGCATACTGTTCAGGTTGCCTTGGGCCGGGTTTGCGCCTGGTCGGGCATACGACCAGCGCCCAAAACGGGCGCGTCCGGTCCCATCCTTGGAGCGCGACTTTTCGGCCGCGGTCCAGGCTGCGTGAGGGTGACACACCCGACCGCGGGGGCCGGTGGACCACGACAGGTAAACAGCGGCGCAGTATCCGGCGCGACGCTCGATCGGCCCGGGATTGGCACGGGCCCGATCAGCGCGCTGGGAGCACCAGGTCCGGACACGGATTTTTGTAAGTGGAGTGAGGGTAGGAGAAGCGTGGCGGGACAGAAGATCCGCATCAGGCTCAAGGCCTACGACCATGAGGCCATCGACGCATCGGCGCGCAAAATCGTCGAGACCGTCGTCCGCACGGGTGCCAGTGTCGTAGGTCCGGTGCCGCTGCCGACTGAGAAGAACGTGTATTGCGTCATCCGCTCTCCGCATAAGTACAAGGACTCGCGGGAGCACTTCGAGATGCGTACTCACAAGCGGCTGATCGACATCCTCGACCCGACGCCGAAGACCGTCGACGCGCTGATGCGCATCGACCTTCCGGCCAGTGTCGACGTCAACATCCAGTAGGAGATCCAGAGCTCATGGCAAGAAAAGGCATT
The DNA here is from genome assembly GCF_001414075.1 of Mycobacterium sp. UM_11. NCBI lineage: Bacteria > Bacillati > Actinomycetota > Actinomycetes > Mycobacteriales > Mycobacteriaceae > Mycobacterium > Mycobacterium sp. UM_11. Next base: position 98,170 of record NZ_LATC01000002.1, read on the forward strand.
CTGGGTACCAAGCTGGGCATGACGCAGGTGTTCGACGAGAACAACCGGGTCGTGCCGGTGACGGTGGTCAAGGCCGGGCCCAACGTGGTCACCCGCATCCGCACTCCCGAGCGTGACGGTTACAGCGCCGTCCAGCTGGCCTACGGCGAGATCAGCCCGCGCAAGGTGAACAAGCCGGTGACCGGTCAATACAGCGCCGCGGGCGTGAACCCGCGCCGGCACCTGGCCGAGTTGCGGCTCGACGACGAGGCCGCCGCAAGCGAATACGAGGTCGGCCAGGAGCTGACCGCGGAGATCTTCGCCGACGGCGCCTACGTCGACGTCACCGGCACCTCCAAGGGCAAGGGCTTCGCCGGCACCATGAAGCGCCATGGCTTCCGCGGCCAGGGCGCCAGCCACGGTGCGCAGGCGGTGCACCGCCGGCCGGGTTCGATCGGTGGCTGCGCCACCCCGGCGCGCGTCTTCAAGGGCACGCGGATGGCCGGCCGGATGGGTAACGACCGGGTGACCGTCCAGAACCTGGTGGTGCACAAGGTCGATACCGAGAACGGCGTGCTGCTGATCAAGGGCGCGGTCCCCGGCCGCACCGGCGGACTCGTGGTGGTCCGCAGCGCGATCAAACGAGGTGAGAAGTAATGGCTGACTCGAAGGCCTTGAAGATCGACGTCAAGACGCCGGACGGCAAGGTCGAGGGCTCCGTCGAGCTGCCGGCCGAATTGTTCGACGCCCCGGCCAATATCGCCCTGATGCACCAGGTGGTCACCGCGCAGCGCGCGGCGGCTCGCCAGGGGACGCACTCGACCAAGACCCGCGGCGAGGTCAGTGGCGGTGGGCGGAAGCCGTACCGCCAGAAGGGAACCGGTCGTGCCCGCCAGGGTTCGACGCGGGCCCCGCAGTTCACCGGCGGTGGCGTCGTGCACGGCCCCAAGCCGCGCGACTACTCGCAGCGCACCCCGAAGAAGATGATCGTCGCGGCGTTGCGCGGCGCGTTGTCGGACCGGGCGCGCAACGGCCGCATCCACGCGGTCACCGAGCTGGTGTCGGGTCAGACCCCGTCCACCAAGAACGCCAGGGCGTTCCTGGGCACGCTGACCGACCGCAAGAACGTGCTGATCGTGATCGGCCGCAGCGACGAGGCCGGCGCCAAGAGCGTGCGCAACCTGCCCGGTGTGCACATCCTGACGCCCGACCAGCTCAACACCTATGACGTGTTGCGCTCCGACGACGTGGTGTTCAGCGTCGAGGCCCTCAACGCCTACATCAAGGGCAATCCGGCTAGCACCGAGGAGGTTTCGGCGTAGATGGCGACCATCACCGACCCCCGCGACATCATCCTGGCCCCGGTCATCTCGGAGAAGTCCTACGGCCTGCTGGATGAGAACGTGTACACCTTTGTGGTGCACCCCGATTCGAACAAGACGCAGATCAAGATCGCCATCGAGAAGATCTTCGCCGTCAAGGTCGCATCGGTGAACACCGCGAACCGGCAGGGCAAGCGCAAGCGCACCAGGACCGGATACGGCAAGCGCAAGGGCACCAAGCGGGCCATCGTCACGCTGGCGCCGGGCAGCAAGCCGATCGACCTGTTCGGGGCACCGGCGTAGCGAGAGAAAGACTTGATTAGACATGGCAATTCGTAAGTACAAGCCGACGAGCCCAGGCCGCCGCGGCTCCAGCGTGTCCGACTTCGCCGAGGTCACCCGGTCGGAGCCGGAGAAGTCGCTGGTGCGTCCGCTGCACGGTCATGGTGGCCGTAACGCGCACGGCCGCATCACCACCCGGCACAAGGGCGGCGGCCACAAGCGCGCCTACCGGGTGATCGACTTCCGCCGCAACGACAAGGACGGGGTCAACGCCAAGGTCGCGCACATCGAGTACGACCCGAACCGGACCGCCAACATCGCGCTGCTGCACTACCTGGACGGCGAAAAGCGTTACATCATCGCGCCGCAAGGGCTTTCGCAGGGCGACGTGGTGGAGTCGGGCGCGAACGCCGACATCAAGCCGGGCAACAACCTGCCGCTGCGCAACATCCCGGCCGGTACCGTCATCCACGCCGTGGAGCTGCGGCCGGGCGGTGGCGCCAAGCTCGCGCGCTCCGCCGGCTCGAGCATCCAGCTGCTCGGCAAGGAGGGCACCTACGCGTCGCTGCGCATGCCCAGCGGTGAGATCCGCCGCGTCGACGTGCGCTGCCGCGCCACGGTCGGCGAGGTGGGCAACGCCGAGCAGGCGAACATCAACTGGGGCAAGGCCGGCCGGATGCGATGGAAGGGCAAGCGCCCCTCGGTCCGTGGTGTGGTCATGAACCCGGTGGACCACCCGCACGGTGGTGGTGAGGGTAAGACCTCCGGTGGTCGGCACCCGGTGAGCCCGTGGGGCAAGCCGGAGGGTCGCACCCGCCACCCGAACAAGGCCAGCAACAAACTCATCGTCCGGCGCCGGCGCACCGGCAAGAAGCACGGTCGCTAGGAACTCGAGGAGTAGCCAACCATGCCACGCAGCCTGAAGAAGGGCCCGTTCGTCGACGACCACCTGCTGAAGAAGGTGGACGTGCAGAACGAGAAGAACACCAAGCAGGTCATCAAGACCTGGTCCCGGCGTTCGACGATCATCCCGGACTTCATCGGCCACACCTTCGCCGTCCACGACGGGCGCAAGCACGTCCCGGTGTTCGTCACCGAGGCGATGGTCGGTCACAAGCTTGGTGAATTCGCCCCTACGCGCACCTTCAAGGGACACATCAAGGACGACCGGAAGGCCAAACGGCGATGACCACAACTGAATTCCCGTCGGCGGTCGCCAAAGCGCGGTTCGTGCGGGTGTCACCGACCAAGGCGCGCCGGGTGATCGACCTGGTGCGCGGACGGTCCGTGTCCGACGCGCTGGACATCCTGCGCTGGGCGCCGCAGGCCGCCAGCGAGCCGGTGGCCAAGGTGATCGCCAGCGCCGCGGCCAACGCGCAGAACAACAACGGGCTGGACCCGGCCACCCTGGTGGTCGCGACCGTCTACGCCGACGAAGGACCGACCGCCAAACGCATCCGCCCGCGCGCGCAGGGTCGCGCCTTCCGGATCCGCAAGCGCACCAGCCACATCACCGTCGTGGTGGAGAGCCGGCCGGCCAAGGACCAGCGTTCGGCGAAGTCGACGAGGGCCCGCCGCGCCGAGGCCAGCAAGGCCGCCGCCAAGGCGCCCGCGAAGAAGGCCCCGGCCAAGAAGGCCGCAACTGGTTCGGCTGCCAAGAAGGCACCCGCCAAGAAAGCCGCGGCGAAGTCCGCCCCGGCGAAGAAAGCTACGTCTGAGACCTCGGAAGCGAAGGGAGGCTCAGACTAGTGGGCCAGAAGATCAATCCGCACGGCTTCCGGCTGGGCATCACCACCGACTGGAAATCCCGCTGGTACGCCGACAAGCAGTACGCCGACTACGTCAAGGAAGACGTCGCGATCCGCAAGCTGCTGTCCACCGGTCTGGAGCGCGCCGGCATCGCCGACGTGGAGATCGAGCGCACCCGCGACCGGGTGCGGGTCGACATCCACACCGCGCGGCCCGGCATCGTCATCGGCCGCCGCGGCACCGAGGCGGACCGCATCCGCGCGGACCTGGAAAAGCTGACCGGCAAGCAGGTTCAGCTGAACATCCTGGAAGTCCGCAACCCCGAGTCGCAGGCCCAGCTGGTGGCCCAGGGCGTGGCCGAGCAGCTGAGCAACCGCGTGGCGTTCCGCCGCGCCATGCGCAAGGCCATCCAGTCGGCGATGCGCCAGCCCAACGTCAAGGGCATCCGGGTTCAGTGCTCCGGCCGTCTCGGCGGTGCGGAGATGAGCCGCTCGGAGTTCTACCGCGAGGGCCGGGTGCCCCTGCACACGCTGCGCGCCGACATCGACTACGGCCTGTACGAGGCGAAGACCACCTTCGGCCGGATCGGTGTGAAGGTGTGGATCTACAAGGGCGACATCGTCGGTGGGAAGCGCGAATTGGCGGCCTCGGGAGTGGGCGCCCCGGCGGGCGCCGACCGTCCGCGCCGCGAGCGCCCGTCGGGCACGCGCCCCCGGCGCAGCGGCGCGTCGGGCACCACGGCGACCAGCACCGAGGCCGGTCGCGCCGCCGCGGGTGCCGAGGAGCAGGCGGCGGCGGCCGAGTCCGCGCCCGCCGCAGAACCGCAGAGCACGGAGAGCTGAATCATGTTGATTCCCCGCAGGGTTAAACACCGCAAGCAACACCACCCCCGCCAGCGCGGCATCGCCAGCGGCGGAACGGCGGTGAACTTCGGTGACTACGGCATCCAGGCCCTGGAGCACGCCTACGTCACCAACCGGCAGATCGAGTCCGCGCGTATCGCGATCAACCGCCACATCAAGCGTGGCGGCAAGGTGTGGATCAACGTCTTCCCGGACCGCCCGCTGACCAAGAAGCCCGCCGAAACCCGGATGGGTTCCGGTAAGGGTTCGCCCGAGTGGTGGGTGGTCAACGTCAAGCCGGGCCGCGTGCTGTTCGAGCTGAGCTACCCCAACGAGCAGGTGGCCCGGGCGGCGCTCACCCGCGCAATCCACAAGCTGCCGATCAAGGCACGCATCGTCACCCGAGAGGATCAGTTCTGATGGCAGTGGGAATTTCGCCTGGCGAACTGCGTGAGCTCACCGAAGAGGAGCTGACCGAGCGTCTGCGCGAGTCGAAGGAGGAGCTGTTCAACCTGCGCTTCCAGATGGCGACCGGGCAGCTCACCAACAACCGCCGGCTGCGCACGGTGCGTCAGGAGATCGCACGCGTCTACACCGTGCTGCGCGAACGAGAACTGGGCCTGGCTTCCGGGCCCGACGGTAAGGAATCGTGATGGCAGAAGCGAAGAAGGCTGCACCGAAGGCCGCCGCGAAGGACGCCGGCGCGAAGGAGAAGGGCGCCAAGCACACGCCGGCCAATCCGAAGGTGCGTGGCCGCCGCAAGGTGCGCATCGGTTACGTGGTCAGCGACAAGATGCAGAAGACGATCGTGGTCGAGCTGGAGGACCGCGTGCGTCACCCGCTGTACGGCAAGATCATCCGCACCACCAAGAAGGTGAAGGCGCACGACGAGAACAGCACCGCGGGCATCGGCGACCGCGTCTCCCTGATGGAGACGCGTCCGACGTCGGCGACCAAGCGGTGGCGCCTCGTGGAAATCCTGGAGAAGGCCAAGTAGCCCCGAAGCCACATCGAAACGCCCGAGACCTTACGGTCTCGGGCGTTTTGCTTTGCCCCCGGGAGCGGCACGGCGAAAAAAGATCGGGAAATTCCCGGCGGCGCTACGCTCGGCGCATGTCGACTGACTCGCGAGGCTTTCAAGGCAAGATCGAGCTGGATATCCGGGACTCCGAGCCGGACTGGGGCCCGTACGCCGCGCCCACCGCACCGCAGAACTCGCCGAACATCCTCTACCTGGTTTGGGACGACACCGGCATCGCCACCTGGGACTGTTTCGGCGGCCTGGTCGAGATGCCCGCCATGACCCGCATCGCCGAGCGCGGTGTGCGGCTGTCGCAGTTCCACACCACGGCGCTGTGCTCGCCGACCCGCGCGTCGCTGCTGACCGGCCGCAACGCCACCACCGTCGGCATGGCCACCATCGAAGAGTTCACCGACGCGTTCCCCAACGCCAACGGCCGCATCCCGTTCGACACCGCGCTGCTCTCCGAGGTGCTCGCCGAGCGCGGCTACAACACCTACTGCGTCGGCAAGTGGCACCTGACTCCGCTCGAAGAGTCCAATCTGGCGTCCACCAAACGACATTGGCCGACCTCGCGCGGATTCGAACGGTTCTACGGTTTCCTGGGCGGCGAGACCGACCAGTGGTATCCGGACCTGGTGTACGACAACCATCCCGTCAACCCGCCCGGCACGCCGGAGGACGGTTACCACCTGTCGAAGGACCTCGCCGACAAGACCATCGAATTCATCCGCGACGCCAAGGTGATCGCGCCGGACAAGCCGTGGTTTTCCTACGTGTGTCCGGGCGCCGGGCACGCGCCGCACCACGTCTTCAAAGAATGGGCGGACCGCTACGCCGGCCGCTTCGACATGGGCTACGAGGCCTACCGCGAAATCGTGCTGGAAAACCAGAAGTCGATGGGCATCGTCCCGCCGGAGACGCAGCTGTCGCCGGTCAACCCGTACGCGGACGTCAAGGGTCCGCAGGGCGAGCCCTGGCCGCTGCAGGACACCGTGCGGCCCTGGGACTCGCTGAACGACGACGAGAAGAGGCTGTTCGCCCGGATGGCCGAGGTGTTCGCCGGCTTCCTCAGCTACACCGACGCCCAAATCGGCCGAATACTGGACTATTTGGCGGAGTCCGGCCAGCTGGACAACACCCTGATCGTGGTGATTTCCGACAACGGCGCCAGCGGGGAGGGCGGCCCGAACGGCTCGGTGAACGAGGGCAAGTTCTTCAACGGCTACATCGACACCGTGGAAGAAAGCATGAAGCTGTTCGACCACCTGGGCGGGCCGGAGACGTACAACCATTACCCCATCGGCTGGGCGATGGCCTTCAACACCCCCTACAAGCTGTACAAGCGGTACGCGTCGCACGAGGGCGGCATCGCCGATACGGCGATCGTGTCGTGGCCCAACGGAATTGCGGCGCACGGCGAGGTTCGGGACAACTACGTCAACGTCTGCGACATCACGCCGACGGTCTACGACCTGCTGGGCATGACGCCGCCCGAGACCGTCCGGGGGATTGCGCAGAAGCCGTTGGACGGCGTGAGTTTCAAAGCGGCCCTTGACGATCCGAGCGCCGACACCGGTAAGCAGACCCAGTTCTACTCCATGCTCGGCACCCGGGGGATCTGGCACCAGGGCTGGTTCGCCAACACCATCCACGCGGCGACGCCGGCCGGCTGGTCGCATTTCGACGCCGACCGCTGGGAGCTGTTCCACATCGAGGCCGACCGCAGCCAATGCCACGACCTGGCCGCCGAACACCCGGACAAACTCGAGGAGCTCAAGGCGCTGTGGTTCTCCGAAGCCGCCAAATACAACGGCCTGCCGCTGTCGGATCTGAACATCATGGAGACGCTGACGCGGGTCCGCCCGTACCTCGTCGGTGAGCGGTCCAGCTACGTCTACTACCCCGACTGCGCGGACGTGAGCATCGGCGCGGCCGCCGAAATCCAGGGCAGGTCGTTCTCGGTACTGGCCGAGGTGACCGTCGATACCACCGGCGCGGAAGGCGTGCTGTTCAAACAAGGCGGGGCCCACGGCGGGCATGTGCTGTTCATCCAGGACGGACGCCTGCACTACGTCTACAACTTCCTCGGCGAGCGGCAGCAGGAGGTCTCCTCGTCGGGCGCGGTGCCGCTGGGCAGGCACCTGTTCGGTGCGAGCTACACGCGGACCGGAACCGTGCCGAACAGCCACACGCCGCTCGGCGACTTGACGTTGTTCATCGACGACGACGTCGTCGGCACCCTCGCGGACGTGCAAACCCATCCCGGTACGTTCGGGCTCGCGGGCGCCGGCATCACCGTCGGGCGCAACGGCGGCTCCGGGGTGTCCAGCCGCTACAAGGCGCCGTTCACCTTCACCGGCGGCACCATCGCTCAGGTCACCGTCGACCTGTCCGGCCGGCCCTACGTCGACGTGGAAGCCGAAATTGCGCTTGCCTTTTCGCGCGACTGAAGCCCTGGCGCTGTGCGTGTTGGCGCTCCCGGCGGTGGGGTGCGAGAAGACCACCGCCGGCAACGCCATCGGTGGGACCGCCTCGTCGACGACCTCGACCACGCGGTTGTCCGACCCCGCCGAGCCGGTGCCCGGCGTCGAAACCACGCTGCCCGACCACATTCCACCCAACGCGCTGGTCTGCTTCCCGCCGCCGCCCGCCAGCGGCTCCATGACCAAGGCCTCGGTGGCGGACCCGGTGGCGCCCGTGCTCACGGTCGCGTTGCCGGACGGCTGGAGCTCGGCACCGGGCAGCGGTGACGTCGCGCTGACGTCGACCGGCCCCGATGGCATGTCGCTGCGCGTCAGCATCACCCGCACGGACCTAGAGCCCGGCGGGGCGTTTCTGCGCTACGCCACCGACTTGCGAACGGCGAAGCCGACAGTGAAGGTCACCGTCACCGCGGCCCAGTTCTGCGGCTACAGCAGCCAGCTGCTCAGCGGCACCGACAGCGGGCCTGCTGCAACCGAATTCGCCGACCGCATCACCCACGTCTGGACGAACACCCAGGCGTACCTGGTGGTCGTTCACCTGGAGGGGCCCGGCAAAGCGCCCGGATTCGACGCGGCCAAAGCCACGGTCATGCAGCAATTCGCCGTCATTATCCCCTGAAAAACCGTTGTCCCTGCGCTAGCATCTGGCGCGTGATGCCAAAATGACCGCCGGGACCCCGGCGCCTCCCGCGCCGCCGGCGCCGACCGGCTCCCGGGGCCGGCAAATCGCGATAGCTTTCGGCATTGTCGTGGCCGTCATCGTCATCTACGTCCTGTCGCTGATCGCCGTTCATCTGTTGGCAAAGTCGGCACCCCCGTTGCCCCCGGTGGACTTCAGCAAGCTCGAGGCCGAGGACAGCGTGGTGCAGGTGCACCTCGAGAAGCTGGACACCGTCGCCAATCGCTTGACGGTGAATGTGCTTGTCTACCCCAAGGATTCGCTGTACGACAAGAACTTCGGCGTGCTGACGACGGACGCGGCCGTGCGGCTGTACCCGGAGAACGATCTGGGCGACCTGCAGTACCCGGTAGGAAAGGCGCCGGCGCAAGTCAGCACCGGGCTGGTGGCCCACGGCGACCCCGGCAACTGGCCGTTCGACTCCTACAAGACGGAAGTCATCGCGGCCGACGTGTTCACCGGCACCGGCCAGAACCGCGAAAAGGCGCCCGCCCGCGTGGAAGTGACCGGAAAGCTGGACGGCTGGGACGCGACCGTGACCCGGGTCCACGACCCCGAGGACGCCAACCCCGACATTCAGGACAACGTGATCATCACGTTGCACAGGGCCAAGGGCCCGCTGATCTTCGACCTGGGCATCTGCCTGGTGCTCATCGCCCTGCCCGTGCTGGCGTTGTGGGTGGCCATCCCGGTGGCGCTGGGCAGGACGTCGTTCCTGCCGCCCATGACGACGTGGTACGGCGCGATGCTGTTCGCCATCGTCCCGCTGCGCAACATCTTGCCGGGGAGCCCACCGTACGGGTCGTGGATCGACCAGGCCGTCGTGCTCTGGGTCCTGATCGGTCTGGTCAGCGCGATGGCCCTCTTCCTGTACGGCTGGTGGCGGCAACGCGACCGCAGGCGTGGGCACAAGGCTTAGCCGCTACTCCGAATTCGTCAGTCCCGCAGCGCTGATCGAGTCGACGGCGCTCGAGACCCGCGACTGGAAGTCCGGCGAGAGCGGGATGTAGCCGTTGCGGGCGAGGTCGACCTGGCCGGGACCGATCGCGGCCTGCAGGAAGGCCTTGACCGCCTTGGCCGTTTCGGGGTCCGCGTATTTGGAGCAGACGATCTCGTAGGTGGCCAACACGATCGGGTACACGTCGGGCTGGGCGGGGTTGTAGAACGACGAGATGTCGAGCACCAGGTCGTTGCCGCTGCCGATGATCTTGGCGCCGGTGATGGTCTTGCCGACGGTGTCGGTGCCGATGCGCACCGGCCGCAGCGACCTGCGGCTCGCCGGGGTCTTGATCTCGGCGGCGTAAAGCCCTTGCTGCAGAGCGAAAGACAGCTCGTTGTAACTGATCGCGCCCTCGGTGGACTTCACCAGCGCCGCGGTGCCGTTGTTGCCCGCTGCGCCGGTGCCGACGCCGCCGTTGAACGCCTTGCCCGCGCCCTTGTTCCAGGCCCCGCCGGAGGCGGCCTGCAGGTAGGACTGGAAGTTGTCCGTCGTCCCCGACGCGTCGCTGCGGTAGACGACCCGGATGTCTTCGGCCGGCATGGACGCGTTGAGCGCGGTGAGGGCCGGGTCGTCCCAGCGGGTGATGGTGCCGTCGAAGATCTTGGCGATCGTCGACGCGTCGAGCACCAACGAGTCGACCGAGCCGAGGTTGTAGGTGATGGCAAGCGGCCCGAATACCACGGGCAGGTTCCAGGCGTCGGCGCCGCCGCAGCGTTGCTTGGCCGCGGCGTATTGGTTTCCGGCCAGCGGCGTGTCCGACCCGCCGAAATCCGTTTTGCCGGCGAGGAAGTCGCTGATCCCCGCGCCCGATCCGTTAGCGGTGTAATTGAGGGTCTGGCCGGCGCACACCTTGCCGTATGCCGCGACGAACTTCGTCATGGCGTTGGCCTGTGCGGTCGAGCCGCTGGCCGTCAGGGCCTGCTTGCCGCCGCAGTCCACCTTGGCGCCGGCGGCATACGCCAGGGTGGGGTGGGGGTCGGTGCTGCATGCCGAGACCGCGACGGTCGCCGCGGCGAGCAGGCCGATGGCGATCGCCGGTGGGGTGCGCTTCACGTTGCTTGGCTCCTGGGGACTGCGGGTTCGCGCAGACGGTGTACGTGCCACCCGGCGGCGACGGCGAGCGCTGGGGCGCTGGCCCCGTTTCGACACACGTCGAGACTTACCGCGACCGCGCCTGCCAAGCAAACAAACATCGGGTGAACTGACATGGACGCCGGCGTGCGTGCCGGGCCGACGAATCGCGCCAGCGGCGATTCGCTATCCAGCGGCCTCCCGCCGGCTATGTTGCGGCAACCTACCTGATAGCTCGCATATTGCTCTTCTGGCGCGCGAACGCAAAGAGTTCGCTACCATCCGTCTCGTGCCGCCCAAGCGGGCGCACCGGTCGATCCCGATGGAGGCTGAAGATGACCCACACGGCGCCGCAACAACAGCCCACCCCGCCAACGCCTCCGCCTGCCGCTACAGCGACGGCGCCACCCGAGACTCCGCCGAAAAAGCCCAGGCGACGCCTCTTCATCGGGCTCGCTGCCCTGCTCGGCTTCGTAGTGGTCTATTCGCTGACGCTGTTCGGCTTCCACCTGCTGGCCCGGTCGGGGGAGCCGCTCAAGCCGCCGGACTTGAACGCGACGAGCGACACCATCGTGTTGGTCCGGCTCGAGAAGCTGGACACCGTCGCCAATCGCCTGACGGTGAAAGTGCTTGTCATTCCGGAAGACTCGATGTTCGACAAACGCCTTGACGTGCTGAAGACCGACACCGCGGTCCGCATGGATCCGCCCAACGACCTGGGTGACCTGCAATACCCGGCGGGCAAGTCGCCGGCGCAGGTCGCCACCACGATCGAGGCGCACGGGGACCCCAACAACTGGCCGTTCGACTCCTACCGCACCGACACGCTCTCCGCCGACGTCCTCGTCGGGCAGGGCGACGCGCGCCAATACATCCCGGCCCGCGTCGAGGTCACCGGGGCGCTGGACGGGTGGGACGTGAGCGTCCAGCGCGTCGGCGAAGCCAGCCAGGAGTCGGAACGGCCGGACAACGTGGTGATCACGCTGCACCGGGCCAAGGGGCCGCTGATCTTCGACCTCGGCATCTGCCTGGTCCTGTTCGCCCTGCCGGCACTGGCCTTCGCGGTGGCCATCCAAATCGCTTTGGGCAAGCGCAAGTTCGTGCCGCCGTTCGTGACGTGGTTCGCCGCGATGCTGTTCGCCGTCATACCGATCCGCAACTTCCTTCCCGGTTCGCCACCGCCCGGGGCGTGGATCGACCAGGCGCTGGTGATCTGGGTGCTGCTCGCGCTGGTCGGCGCGATGGGGTTGTACATGTTGACGTGGTACCGGCAGTCCGACTGAGGTGCTCGTACCCTGAACGGGTGCTCACCGAGCTGGTCGATCTACCGGGCGGATCGTTCCGCATGGGGTCGACCAGCTTCTACCCCGAAGAGGCGCCGATCCACACCGTGACCGTTGCCGCCTTCGCGATGGAGCGGCACCCGGTGACCAACGCGCAGTTCGCCGAATTCGTTTCCGACACAGGCTATCTGACGGTCGCAGAGCAGCCGATCGACCCGGCGCTGTACCCGGGTGCCGATCCGGCGGACCTGTGTCCGGGCGCCATGGTCTTTGCGCCCACGCCGGGCCCGGTCGACCTGCGGGACTGGCGGCAATGGTGGCGCTGGGTCCCGGGTGCGAGCTGGCGACACCCGTTCGGCCCGGACAGCGATCTCACCGGTCGGGCCGATCACCCGGTGGTGCAGGTGGCCTACCCCGACGCGGCCGCCTACGCGCGCTGGGCCGGCCGGCGGTTGCCCACCGAGGCCGAGTGGGAGTACGCGGCCCGCGGCGGGAGCGCCGCGACGTACGCGTGGGGGGACGAGCCGAATCCCGACGGGCGGTTGATGGCCAACACCTGGCAGGGCCGGTTCCCGTATCGCAACGACGGAGCGCTCGGCTGGGTGGGCACCTCGCCGGTTGGGACGTTTCCCCCCAACGGATTCGGTCTGCTGGACATGATCGGCAATGTTTGGGAGTGGACCGCCACCGAGTTCGCCGCGCACCACCGCCTCGACGGGCCGCCGAAGGCCTGTTGCGCCCCGGTGGGTCCCGCGGATCCGACCGTCAGCCAGACGCTGAAGGGTGGCTCGCACCTGTGTGCGCCGGAGTACTGCCATCGGTATCGCCCGGCCGCCCGGTCTCCGCAATCTCAGGACACCGCGACCACCCACATCGGGTTTCGCTGCGTCGCACAGCAAACCGGGTCCGCGCCCGGGGGCGTCTCGCGAAGTCGAAGCGACTAGCGGGTTACCGTCGCATGACCGGGGGGTGACGGGGCTTTGGTCGGGGCGCGGGGCCTTCGCGAGTTCGCTAGCATCTGACCACGTGTGGCCCTCGACGCGTCCCGAATCTGCACCGGCTTCCCGATGACCGCCGAGGCCCCCGCCGCGCCCGCGCCGCCGCCCCCGTCGGACTCCCCGCCGCCGTCCGCGCCGCCGTCCGGCAAACACATGGCGAAGCGGCCGCGCATCGTGATCGGGGTGGCCGTCCTGGCGGTTGTCGTGACGGCCTACATGCTGTCCCTGTTCGGGGTCCACTGGCTCGAGCGGTCGGAGGGCCCGCTCCCGCCGCTGGACCTCAGCCAGGGCGGCGGCGACGCGACCATCGTGCAACTGCAGGTCGAGGAGCTCAAGCCGGTCGCGAAGCACCTCGCGGTGAATGTGCTTGTCTATCCGGGGATTTCGGCGTACGACAACCGATTCGACGTGCTGGGCACCGACGTCGCCGTGCGCCTGTACCCCACCAGCGACCTGGGGGACCTGCATTACCCGAGGGGCAAGGCGCCGGCGCAGCTCAGCACGACGGTCGTTGCGCACGGCGACCCCGGTAACTGGCCGTTCGACTCCTATAAGACCGAGCCGATCTCCGCCGACGCGTTCGTCGGGTCGGGGGACAACCTGAAAAAGGTGCCCGCGCGGGTCGAGGTGACCGGGGAGCTGGACGGCTGGGACATCACGGTCAACCGCGTCCACGACCCCGGGGCGCTGCCGACGCAGCGCGGCACCGACAACGGCAACGTCGTCATCACGCTGAAGAGGGCCAAGGGCCCGCTGATCTTCGACCTGGGCATCTGCCTGGTGCTGATCAGCCTGCCCACCCTGGCGCTGCTGGTGGCCATCCCGATGGCGTTGGGCCGGAGGAAGTTCTTGCCGCCGTTCGCGACCTGGTACGCCGCGAACCTGTTCGCCATCGTCCCGCTGCGCAACATCCTGCCCGGCGCTCCGCCGCCCGGTTCGTGGATCGACCAGGCGATCGTGCAGTGGGTGTTGATCGCGCTCGTGACGGCGATGAGCCTGTACATCTTCGCCTGGGTCCGGCAGGGGGATTAGCCGGGCCGCTTTTGTCGGAGCCCCGTGGCATACTCGAACACATGTTCGATTCGAAGGTGTCGCCCGAGGTGATCGCGCGCCTCGACGAGCACTTCGAGCGGCGGTATCAATCGAAGACGGCCGAATCGTCCGGGTTCCTCGCCACCGCGCGAGAATGCGCCCGGAGCGAGAATCGGGCGGCGGCCGGGCAGTTGGCGGCGATCGGGAACCTGTTCGCCTACCGGTTGTCCCGGGGCGGGGAGTGTGCGGACTGGGCGGTGGACACCGAGGCGGCGGTGGCCGCCGAGGTGGCCGCGGAGCTGCGGATCGGCCTGGGGTTGGCGGCCAGCCGGGTGCGCTACGCCCGCGCGTTGCGCGAGCGGCTGCCCAGGTTCGCCGAGGTCTTCGCCGCCGGGGACATCGATTTCCGGATGGTGCAAACCATGGTGTACCGGACCGATCTGATCACCGACCCCAACGTGATGGCCCGCGTGGACGAGCAGTTGGCCGCCCGGGTGGCGCGCTGGCCGTCGATGACCCCGGCGCGCCTGGGCGCCCAGGTGGACAAGATCGTCGCGAGAGCCGACGCCGATGCGGTGCGCCGGCGTCGCGAGCGCGCCGCGGGGCGCGAGGTGTGGATCGGCGAGATGGGGGACGGGCTGGCCCGCCTCGAGGGCGTGCTGTTAAGCCCGGACGCCCACGCCCTGGACGCGCGGCTGTCCGCGTTGGCGGCCAGCGTGTGCGGCGACGATCCCCGCACGCGTGAGCAGCGCCGCGCCGACGCGCTGGCGGCGCTGGCCGCCGGGGCCGACCGGCTGGGATGCCGGTGCGGGCGACCGGATTGTGCCGCCGGCGCCCGGGCGCCGGCCGGGCCGGTGGTGATCCATGTGATCGCCGAGCAGGCCACCCTCGACGGCCACGGCGCGGCGCCGGCCTGCGAACTGCGGGCGGACGGGCTGATCCCGCCGGAGTTGATCGCCGAGCTGGCCGCCTCGGCCAAGCTGGTGCCGCTGGTCCATCCCGGGGATGCGCCGCCCGAGCCCGGTTATGTGCCCTCGCAGGCACTGGCCGATTTCGTGCGCTGCCGGGATCTGACCTGCCGCTGGCCGGGCTGTGATTGCCCGGCGGTGGCCTGCGACATCGACCACACCGTTCCCCACGCCGCCGGTGGGCCCACCCACGCGAGCAACCTCAAGTGCTACTGCCGCGCGCATCATTTGGTGAAGACGTTTTGGGGCTGGCGCGAAAAGCAGCTGCCCGACGGCACCCTGATCCTGACCTCCCCGGCCGGGCGCACCTACGTCACCACACCGGGCAGCGCGCTGTTGTTCCCCAGCCTGTGCGCGGCCACCGGGGCGATCGCGGCTCCCGAAGCCGACCCGCCGCAGGACTACTGCGCCGAACGCGCCGCGATGATGCCCCGTCGACGCCGCACCCGCGGCCAGGACCGCGCCTACCGGGTCGCCACCGAGCGCAGATTCAACCGCGACGACCGGATGGCCCGAAACGCCGCGGCCCCCAGCTACTTCGGACCCGCCCCACCACCCGAACCCGACGACGACCCAGCACCTTTCTAACTCGAGGCGACGACAAATAGGCGCCACTCGCCGGGCACACCCTTGAGTTCATGCGCGCCCCGGTCATCGAACTGCAGGCCTGATCCGATCACCAGGTCGCGCAGGGTGCTGGACACCAGCACCTCGTTCGGTCCCGCCAGGGCACTCACCCGCGCGCCGATATGCACGGCGATTCCGCCGATGTCGTCACCGCGGACCTCGCACTCGCCGGTGTGCAGCCCGGCGCGTACCTCAATGCCCAACGCTTGCAACGCGTCACGGATCGCCATGGCGCAGCGGATCGCTCGCTGAGGACCGTCGAACATTGCCAGAAAACCGTCGCCCGATGTGTTGACCTCGCGACCCCGAAACCGAGAAAGCTGCGATCTCACGACGGCGTCGTGCGCATCAAGCAGCGCATGCCAGTCACGGTCACCCATCTCTGCCGCGCGGCGCGTCGAATCCACAATGTCGGTGAACAGCACAGTCGCGAGAACCCGGTCGTCCGGCACCTCGGGCTGTTCTCCCGTAAGGAATTCGGCGATCTCCTGGAACGAATCCCGCCACGGTTCCACCCAGTGGTACAAGTTGCGCCCCGGCAGCTCAACGTATTTCGCATCGGATATGTGATCAGCGACGTACTTGCCCCACGCGGGCGGGACCATCACGTCGTCGGCGTGCTGGAGCACGAGAGTTGGCACGCGGATGGTCGGGAGCACCGCCCGCACGTCTACCTCGGTCAATAGAGGCATTAAGAGAGCGTAGGTTCGTGGGCTCGCGGCAAGCCGGTCATGTCGCGCAACCGCGGCGCTGATCTCCTCGTTCCATGGCATGTCGGGATTGATCGAAAGCCAGTATTCACCCCTTCCCCACATGGCTGTCAGGGCAGCGCGGATTTCGTCGGAATCGATGCCATCAGTCCGTTCAGCAACCGGATTGGCGAAGCCCTCCAGCACCACGAGCGCGGTGGTCCGAGCCGGATATGTTGCAGCGAATGCGCGCCCGGCGCTAACGCGCCAGGCCCGGTGAGGAGCACTGCTTCACGGCTTTCGAGATCGTCGAGCACCGCAGTGATGCTGTCAGCCCATTGCTCCAGGGTCGGTAGCGCGGCCGGCTCGACAGGGTCGGACACTCCGCTGCCCGGCTGGTCGAAGAAGATCACTCGACCCAGCGATGTCATCGCCTCGACCCAGCCTCGAACAGCCGGTAGCTCCGGAAATACCTCACAGTTTGTGAACCAGTTCGGGACGAACACGATGTCGCGCTCACCCTCTGGGGACGCCCTATAGGCGACGCGCAAATCCCCGTTCATCGCATACCGCGTCACCGAGAACACGGCGGAAGTTTAAGCCGGGCAGCAGGCAGTCGCGTATCGCGAGTGTTTTTGCTTCTCACGAGCGCCCGTCGAAGTGTTCTTCAGCCAGCCGGTGCCATCATTTGCCGAAGAGTTTTGGGGCCGGCGACGCTCGTCAGGCACCGCAGAAGCGGCTGGAGCCATACTTGCCGCACCAGATGTCACCTGCGTTCGCGTCGCTCAGTTCGGCGTCATTGTGGGCTAAGTGGAGGACGGTGACCCCGTCTGGGGCCACAACGAGCTCGGCTTTCCACGCGGTCTGCTCGTTGAGGGTGCCGTCCATTCCGTCGCCCCAGGTACCGATGCGCTGGTCCAACCTGATCGCGAGACCCACGCCGTCGCCCTGTGTCCACCGTATGGTCCACTTCTCGCCGTCGCGGGCGCTGGACCCGAGCAGGATCGTCCCGGTGCCGTCGGGCGCGATCGTCATCATGCTTTCGTGCCTCTGCCAGTGTCCGACGTAGTCGCCGCGCGCCGTTTGCATCGGCGTGTTGTCCGCCGGATCGGCGTTGGCGACCGCGGCACCCGTAAGGAATGCGGTGGCTGCTGAGGTGAGGGCCACGATCGAGCGGACAGCAATGTTCGGCATGGCGAATGTTCCTTCTGCTGTATTTGGTCGCACCAAGGACGCTACGACAATTCGATCTGCACTAGACGAGTAATTCGATCAGCCAACCTGGTAAGACTCCCGTGACACCACGAAGAAGTGCCCGGTGCCGGAGTCGGTACACCTCATGCCTGCGCTCTCGCTATCGCAGGTGATCGTGCCGGCAGTGCGCGATTGACCGTAGTCGAGCGTCGGCGAGCCATCGGGAAACTGGTGATCTGAATGCCAGACACCCGCGACGGGTGCACTGCCTGCGCCGAGGACGAAGACGTTACCCCGCCGGACGCTGATCCGACCTCCCCGGCCGGGCGCACCTACGTCACCACCCCGGGCGGCGCGCTGCTGTTCCCCAGCCTGTGCGCGGCCACCGAAGCCGGCTGAGGGGCGGTCGTGATTCAGCAGCCGACCGGGCCGCCGCCCGCGGGGCAGGTGATCACGGTGGGTGTGCAGCTCACCGAAGTCGTCGAGACGGCGAACGCGAGCAGCAGCGCGAACAGAACCTTCTTCCCCCTGGTCATGGGCGAAATCTTAACGCCCGGCCGGGATTTCCCGCGGCGGTTTCCGCACAGACACAGGATGATTGCTCCATGTCCGCGTCGCTGCCCCCGCTGGCCGGCGAAGATTACGTCTGCGCCGATTGTGGGCTGAGCTATTCCGACATCCCGCCCGACGAAGCGGTCGGCGTCATCGCCGCCCTGCCGGAGCGGGTGCGCGCGGCCGTGTCCGCGATCCCGCCCGCGGTGCGACGTGTGCGGCCCGGCACCGGCGTGTGGTCGGTCGCCGAGTACCTCTGCCACCTGCGCGACGTCTACGTCAGCTTCACCATCCGGCTGCACCGCGTCCGTACCGAGGACCGGCCCGCGTGGGAGCCGATGCTCAACGACCTGCGGGCCCGCCGCTTCCGCTACAACGACTGCGACATCGACGCCACGCTGGGCGAGCTGGCGGCCGCCGCGGCGGGATTTCGCGACGAAATCGCGCGCATTGCGGACGACGGCTGGGACCGCACCGGGACCCGGCTACCGGGGGAGCGGCGCACCGCCCGCTGGCTGGTCCGCCAGGCGATGCACGAGGGCGTGCATCACCTCGCCGATATCCGGAGAATCGGGGAAACGGCTCGCTGAAGCCGCCTCGCGGCCAGGTCGCTCCCGCTTCGGTCGCGAATTTGGCTCTGAGCTGGTCGTCCCCTAGACTCTAGGGGTTGCCTTGGGCAGACCTCGGCCGGTGCGAATCGGCCCCGCGTGCCCTTCGGTGACAAAGACCGCGCATGTCAGGTTTTTTGGTGGGCTGTGGCTTGCCTCCTGCCGTGCACACGCAACCAGGTCAGGAGATCGAGTGATTCAGCAGGAATCGCGGCTGAAGGTCGCCGATAACACCGGCGCCAAGGAGATCTTGTGCATCCGGGTGCTCGGCGGTTCGTCGCGACGCTACGCCGGCATCGGTGACGTCATCGTCGCCACCGTCAAGGACGCCATACCCGGCGGCAACGTCAAGCGCGGGGACGTCGTCAAGGCCGTGGTGGTGCGCACGGTCAAGGAGCGCCGCCGCCCGGACGGCAGCTACATCAAGTTCGACGAGAACGCCGCGGTGATCATCAAGCCGGACAACGACCCGCGCGGCACGCGCATTTTCGGCCCCGTCGGCCGCGAGCTGCGCGAGAAGCGGTTCATGAAGATCATCTCGCTCGCCCCGGAGGTTTTGTAAATGAAGGTCCGCAAGGGCGACACCGTGTTGGTCATCGCCGGCAAGGACAAGGGTGCCAAGGGCAAGGTGCTGCAGGCCTACCCCGACCGCAACCGCGTGCTGGTCGAAGGCGTCAACCGGATCAAGAAGCACACCGCGATCTCGACCAACCAGCGCGGGGCGCAGTCGGGCGGAATCGTCACGCAGGAAGCCCCGATCCACGTCTCCAACGTGATGGTGGTCGACTCCGACGGCAAGCCCGCTCGCATCGGCTACCGCGTCGACGAGGAGACCGGCAAGCGGGTCCGCATCTCCAAGCGCAACGGCAAGGACATCTGAGGCCATGACCACAGCAGAAAAAGTGCAGCCGCGCCTGAAAGAGCGCTACCGCAACGAGATTCGCGATTCGCTGCAGCAGCAGTTCGGCTACGCCAACGTCATGCAGATCCCGACGGTGACCAAGGTCGTCGTCAACATGGGTGTCGGCGACGCGGCACGCGACGCGAAACTGATCAACGGCGCGGTCAACGACCTGAGCCTGATAACCGGGCAGCGCCCCGAGATTCGTCGCGCGCGCAAGTCGATCGCGCAGTTCAAACTGCGTGAGGGCATGCCGATCGGCGCGCGGGTCACCCTGCGCGGCGACCGGATGTGGGAGTTCCTGGACCGCCTCACCTCGATCGCGCTGCCGCGTATCCGCGACTTCCGCGGCCTGTCGCCCAAGCAGTTCGACGGTGTCGGCAACTACACCTTCGGCCTGGCCGAGCAGTCGGTGTTCCACGAGATCGACGTGGACAAGATCGACCGGGTTCGCGGCATGGACATCAACGTCGTCACCTCGGCGACGACCGACGACGAAGGACGAGCGCTGTTGCGGGCCCTCGGCTTTCCCTTCAAGGAGAACTGAGCAGATGGCGAAGAAGGCACTGGTCAACAAGGCCGCACGCAAACCGAAGTTCGCGGTGCGCGGCTACACGCGCTGCAACAAGTGCGGCCGGCCGCGCGCGGTCTTCCGCAAGTTCGGCCTGTGCAGGATCTGCCTGCGCGAGATGGCGCACGCGGGCGAACTGCCCGGCGTGCAAAAGAGCAGCTGGTAATCCAGGACCCCAAGACCAACCCAGAACAGGCGCGCGACAGGCCCGGACCGGGAACCACCGCGAGGAAGGTACCAACGCTGTCATGACGATGACGGACCCGATCGCAGACTTCTTGACACGTCTGCGCAACGCCAATTCGGCGTATCACGACGAGGTGACGTTGCCGCACTCGAAGATCAAGGCCAACATCGCCCAGATCCTCAAGGCCGAGGGCTACATCACCGACTACCGGACGGAAGACGCCCGGGTCGGCAAGTCGCTGGTCGTCCAGCTCAAGTACGGCCCCAGCCGGGAGCGCAGCATCGCCGGGTTGCGGCGGGTGTCCAAGCCCGGCCTGCGGGTGTATGCGAAATCCACCAACCTGCCGCGCGTGCTCGGCGGCCTGGGCGTGGCGATCATCTCGACCTCCTCGGGCCTGTTGACCGATCGTCAGGCAGCCAGACAGGGCGTGGGCGGCGAAGTCCTCGCGTACGTGTGGTGAGGGGATAGACATGTCGCGCATTGGTAAGCAGCCGGTTCCGGTTCCCGCCGGAGTCGACGTAACGATCGAGGGCCAGCAGGTCTCGGTGAAGGGGCCCAAGGGCAGCCTTAATCTGACGGTCGCCGAACCGATCACGGTGGCGCGCAACGAGGACGGCGCGATCGTGGTCACCCGTCCCAACGACGAGCGGCGCAACCGCTCGCTGCACGGGCTGTCGCGCACCCTGGTGTCCAACCTGGTCACCGGCGTGACCGAGGGCTACACCACCAAGATGGAGATCTTCGGCGTCGGTTACCGCGTGCAGCTCAAGGGCGCCAACCTCGAGTTCGCGCTGGGTTACAGCCACCCCGTGGTCATCGAGGCGCCCGAGGGCATCACGTTCGCGGTCCAGTCGCCGACGAAGTTCTCGATCACCGGTATCGACAAGCAGAAGGTCGGCCAGATCTCGGCGAACATCCGCCGCCTGCGCCGTCCCGACCCGTACAAGGGCAAGGGCGTGCGCTACGAGGGCGAGCAGATCCGCCGCAAGGTCGGAAAGACAGGTAAGTAGTCATGGCGCAAAAACAAGCTGACACCGCCGCGCGAAAGCCGGTGGGGCAGAGCGTATCCGCAACGCGTCGGGTCTCCCGGCTGCGTCGGCACGCCCGGCTGCGCAAGAAGATCGCGGGCACGCCCGAGCGCCCCCGCCTCGTCATCAACCGCTCCGCGCGACACATCCACGTGCAGCTGGTCAACGACGAGAACGGCACCACGGTGGCCGCCGCGTCCTCGATCGAGGACGACGTGCGCGGCCTGGACGGCGACAAGAAGGCCCGCAGCGTGCGGGTGGGCCAGCTGATCGCCGAGCGTGCCAAGGCCGCCGGCATCGACACCGTGGTGTTCGACCGCGGCGGGTACACCTACGGCGGACGGATCGCGGCGCTGGCCGATGCCGCGCGCGAGAACGGATTGAGTTTCTAGATGACCGAGAACCAGACCGGAAGGACCGCATAATGGCGGAACAGTCGGCCGGCGGCCCTGAGGCCCGCGGCGACAACCGCGACAACCGCGACAACCGCGGTCGGCGCGACGGCGGCGGGCGTGGTGGCCGCGACCGCGACGGCGACAAGAGCAACTACCTGGAGCGGGTCGTCGCCATCAACCGTGTCTCCAAGGTGGTCAAGGGTGGTCGGCGCTTCAGCTTCACCGCACTGGTCATCGTGGGCGACGGCAACGGCATGGTCGGCGTCGGCTACGGCAAGGCCAAGGAAGTTCCGGCCGCCATCGCCAAGGGCGTGGAAGAGGCGCGCAAGGGCTTCTTCCGGGTGCCGCTGATCGGCGGCACCATCACGCACCCGGTGCAGGGTGAGGCGGCCGCCGGCGTGGTGCTGTTGCGCCCGGCCAGCCCCGGTACCGGTGTGATCGCCGGCGGCGCGGCGCGTGCGGTGCTGGAATGCGCTGGCGTGCGCGACATCCTGGCCAAGTCGCTGGGCAGCGACAACGCGATCAACGTGGTGCACGCCACCGTCACCGCGCTCAAGCTGCTGCAGCGGCCCGAGGAGGTGGCCGCCCGGCGCGGACTGCCCATCGAGGACGTCGCCCCGGCCGGAATGCTGCGGGCACGACGTGAAAGTGAAGCGCTGGCCGCCAGTGCCGCGCGCGAGGGAACGGCACCGCAATGAGCCAGTTGAAGATCACCCAGGTGCGTAGCACCATCGGGGCCCGCTGGAAGCAGCGGGAGAGCCTGCGCACCCTGGGGCTGCGACGGATCCGCCATTCGGTGATCCGTGAGGACAACCCACAGACCCGCGGCCTGATCGCGGTGGTCAATCACCTCGTCGAGGTGGAGGAGGCCAAGTGACCATCAAGCTGCACGATCTGAAGCCCGCGCCCGGCTCGAAGACCGCCCGCACCCGCGTCGGTCGCGGTGAGGGCTCGAAGGGCAAGACCGCCGGCCGTGGCACCAAGGGCACCAAGGCCCGCAAGAACGTGCCGGCCACCTTCGAGGGTGGGCAGATGCCGATTCACATGCGGCTGCCCAAGCTCAAGGGATTCCGGAACCGGTTCCGCACCGAATACGAGATCGTCAACGTCGGCGACATCAACCGGCTCTTCCCGCAGGGCGGCTCCATCGGCGTGGACGAGTTGGTGGCCAAGGGCGCGGTCCGCAAGAACGCGTTGGTCAAGGTCCTCGGCGACGGCAAGCTGACCGTCAAGGTCGACCTCACCGCGCACAAGTTCAGCGGCAGCGCCCGCGAGAAGATCACCGCCGCCGGCGGATCGGTCACCGAGCTCTGATCAGCCGAGCCGCGGAATGACCTCCGCGGCAAGGCGTTCCATCTGCTCCCGGTTCTCGTCGACGTCGACGCCGACGGGATTGAGCAGCAGGTATTCGGCGCCAACGTCGATCACCTCCCGCAGCCCGCGCGCGACGTCGTCGGGTGTGCCCGACACCGGGACGTCTTCGACGCCCGGCATCTTGCCGTAGATCCGCCGCAGCCCGGCGAGCACCCGCTCGCGGGCCCGCGCGGCGTCGTCGTCGACCATCAGGTAGACGCGCTTGCCGATGGTGAAATGCGCTGCGTCCTTTTGCTGTTCGTCGAGTTCGCGGCGCACCACGGCGACGGCCCCGGCGAAGGCCTCGGTGGTCGACGAACCGGCGCCCAGGAACGAGTCGCCGTGGCGCACCGCCCTGGCCAGGGCCCTGGGCGCCAGGCCGCCGAACCAGATGGGCGGGTGCGGCCGTTGCACCGGCTTGGGTGCGATCGGTAGGTCGTCGACGTCGCGGAATCGGCCGTGGAAACTCACCCGCGGTTCGTCGGACCAGGCCGCCTTCATCAGCTTCAGCCCCTCGGTGAAATACGAGATGTACGTGTCCTTTTCGACGCCGAACGCGGCGAACCTGCGGAAGCCGCCACCGGTTCCGACGCCGAGATCCAGCCGGCCGTGGCTCAGCCGGTCGACGGCGGTCACCGAAGAGGCCAGCTGCAGCGGGTCGTGCAGCGACGTCACCAGCACGGCGACCCCCAGGCGCAGCCGCCGGGTGCAGGCCGCGCAGTAGGCCAGCAGCTCCAGGGGCGCCAGCAGCGGTGCCTCGCCGACGATCTGCTCGAGCACCCAGCCGCCCTCGAACCCCAGATCCTCGGCCCGGACCAGGTAATCCCGCAGGCCCTCTCCGTCGAACCCGTCGTAATCGAATTGGGGGATGGCGATGGAGAACCTCACCCCACCACCGTACGGCGGCGGTGTCGGTAGGCTGCGAACATGTTCGCCTTCCTGCCCTCGTTTCCCGGGGTCGACGACGTCCGCGCGCTGGCCGGGCGCGTCGACACCGCCCGCCACCACGGCGTACCCAACGGCTGCGTGCTCGAACTCGACCTGCGTTCGGCGCCGCCCGAGGCGACGGGGTTCGACCCGCTGGCGATCTTCGGCGGCGGCAGGCCGATGACGCTGCGCGACGCGGTCGCCGCCATCCACCGCGCGGCCGAGGACCCGCGCGTCGCCGGGCTGATCGCCCGCGTGCAACTGGCCGCCTCGCCGCCCGCGGCGGTGCAGGAGTTGCGCGAGGCGGTCACCGCGTTCAGCGCCGCCAAGCCCTCGCTGGCGTGGGCCGAAACCTACCCGGGCACGCTGTCCTACTACCTGGCCTCGGCGTTCAACGAGGTCTGGATGCAGCCGTCGGGAAGCGTCGGGCTGATCGGTTTCGCGAGCAACGCCACCTTCCTGCGCGACGCGTTCGACAAGGCGGGGATCGAACCGCAATTCGTCGCGCGCGGCCAATACAAGTCGGCGGCAAACCGTTTCACCGAGCACGGCTTCACGACCGCGCACCGCGAGGCCGTCACCCGCATGCTGGAAAGCCTGCAGCAGCAGGCGTGGCAGGCCATCGCCGAAGCCCGCAAGCTCGACCCCGGCGCGCTGGACACGCTGGCCAACCGCGCGCCGCTGTTGCGCGACGACGCCGTGAGCGCCGGGCTGCTCGACCGGATCGGGTTCCGCGACGAGGCCTACGCCCGGATCGCGGAACTGGTTGGCGTGAAGGATGTTTCGGACGACACCGAGCCGCCGCGGCTGTACCTGGCGCGCTACGCCGGCGCCGCCCGTTCGCGGCTGGCCCCGCCCCGGCCGTCGGTTCCCGGCCGCCGGCCCAAGCCGACGCTGGCCGTCATCACGCTCGACGGCATGATCGTCGACGGGCGCGGCGGACCCCAGTTCCTGCCGTTGGGCACCGCCACCGCCGGCGGCGACACCATCGGCGCGGCGCTGCGCCAGGCCGCCGCCGACGACTCGGTGTCCGCGATCGTGTTGCGGGTGAACAGTCCCGGCGGGACGATCACCGCGTCCGAGAGCATCTGGCGCGAGGTGACCAGGGCCCGCAAGCGCGGCAAGCCGGTGGTCGCGTCCATGGGCGCGGTGGCGGCCTCCGGCGGCTATTACGTCTCGATGGGCGCCGACGCCATCGTCGCCAACCCCGCGACGGTGACCGGCTCGATCGGGGTGATCACCGGCAAGCTGGTGATCCGGGACCTGTTGGAGCGGTTGGGGGTCGGTTCGGACACCGTGCGCACCAACGCCAATGCCGACGTCTGGTCGATCGACGCGCCGTTCACGCCGGAGCAGCAGGCCCATCGCGAGGCGGAGGCCGACCTGTTCTACGCCGACTTCGTGCAGCGGGTCGCCGAGGCGCGCAACCTGACGGCCGAGGCCGCCGATCGTGTTGCGCAGGGGCGGATTTGGACCGGCGCCGATGCCCTCGAGCGCGGCCTGGTCGACGAACTCGGCGGCTTGCGCACGGCGGTGCGCCGGGCCAAGGTGCTGGCCGGGCTGGACCAGGACGACGAGGTCCGCATCGTCAACTATCCGAGCTCGTCGCTGCTGGACATGGTGCGGCCACGCGCCTCGTCGCAGCCGGCCGCCGCGTCGGTGTCGGACGCGCTGGCCGCCCTGCTGGGCCGCACGCTCGCCGGCATCCGGGACAACGTCGAACAGAGCGTCAACGGCGCCAGCGCGCTGTGGCCGGGGCAGGCGCGGTTCTAGCCGGTAAGCCCGCCGCTGATGAAGATGATCTCGCCGAGCGGGTCGTCGTTCTCGGGGGGTGGCGCCTCGATGCCGTTGCGCGCAAACAGTTCCGTTCGGGTGATCCCTTCGACCTTCCACCGCTTGGAACTCAGGTAGTCCACCACGTGGTTGCGCTCGCCGGCGTAGACCAGCGACGCCATGTCGATGTCCACGCCGTGGTCGCGAAACGAGCCGGACATCTCGCGCACCCGCTCGGCGTCGAAATCGATGATGCCGGGCACGAATTCGGTCGCGACCGTGCTGCCGGGCGCGCTGAGCGCGGTGATGTTGTCGAACAACCGGTCCTGGGCTTCGGGCGGCAGGTAGATCAGCAGCCCCTCGGCCAGCCACGCGGTCGGTGCCGTCGTGTCGAACCCGGCGGCTTTCAGGGCGGTCGGCCAGTCGGCGCGCAGGTCGATCGGCACGGTGCGCCGCGTCGCGGTCGGTTCGGCACCGATGCCGGCCAGCGTGCCCGACTTGAAGTCGATCACGCGCGGCTGGTCGATCTCGTAGACCACCGTGCCGTCCGGCCACGGTAACCGGTAGGCGCGCGAATCCAGGCCGGATGCCAGGATCACGACTTGCCGGATCCCGCCGTCGGTGGCGTTGATGAAATAGTCGTCGAAGTACTTGGTGCGCACCGCCATTCCGTCGACCATCGCCTGCATGCGCACCGTCGAAGCGTTCTCGATCGCTTCCAGGTCGAGCTCGCCGTCCATCATCTTGGTGAAAAAGTCCACCCCCACCGCGCGAACCAGCGGTTCGGCAAAGGGGTCGTGGATCAGGCCGCGGGGATCGCGGGTCGCCATGGCGCGACCGGCGGCCACCATGGTCGCGGTCGCGCCCACACTGGACGCCAGATCCCACTCGTCGTCGTGAGCGCGTGACATAGCCGAAACCCTAGCCAACCCGCTACTTGTACGTTGCGGCGACGTAGCTCAACTCGCCGAAGGTTGCCGACATCTCGTCCTCGGGAAAGTCGAACCCGTTCTGCGCGTACAACTCCCGGGCGGGATAGGTGGTGACCTGCCATTCGTGCGTCTGCAGGTAGTCGACGACGACGTTGCGCTCGCCGCGGTAGAACAGGTCGGCCGCGTTGAGGTTGAAACCGAAGCGCTGCCACCGTTCGCTGATGCGTCGCAACCGCTCGTCGGAGAACACATTGGGATCCGGCACGTGCTCGGTGGCCAGCCGGCTGCCCGGCGCGCTGAGCGCGGTGATGTTGTCGAACAACCGGTCCTGGGCCTCGGGCGGCAGGTAGGGGAGCAGCCCCTCCGCGCTCCACGCCGTCGGCTGGGCAACGTCGAACCCGCCCTCGCGCAGCGCCGCAGGCCAGTCGTCGCGCAGATCGATCGCGATCGTGCGGCGCTCGGCGGTCGGGGCGGCGCCGAGGCCGGCCAGCGTGTCGGTCTTGAAGGCGATGACCTGTGGCTGGTCGATCTCGTAGACGACGGTGCCCGCCGGCCAGCCCAGCCGGTAGGCCCGGGTGTCCAGCCCGCTCGCCAGGATCACCGCCTGGCGCACACCGGCTTTGGTGGCGCCGATGAAGAAGTCGTCGAAGAAGCGGGTGCGAACCGTGATCTGTTCGGCCCGCGCCTTGCGATTGAACAGCGGGTCGTCCTCGAAATCGACCTGCCCGTCCACGATGCGGATGAAGGGCTCCAGGCCGACCGCGCGCACCAGCGGATCGGCGAACGGGTCGTCGAGCAGCGGATCGGGTCCCTGCGAGGCCACCGCGCGCGACGCCGCGACCATGGTGGCCGTGGCACCCACGCTGGACGCGGGGCCCCAGCTGTCGCCTTCGCTACGTCCCACGCTCATCGCGTGCCGCTCACGTAGAGCATGTCGCCCATGCGAGTGTCGTCTCCATCCAGGGGCGGAAGGTCGTTGGCCGCGAACAGCTCTCGGATGCTGACCACTTCCAGCGCCCACCCACGATCCCTGAGGTAGGCGGCCGCCTCGTTGCGCTCCCCGAAGTAGACCAGCCCCGCCATGTCCAGCTCGAAACCGTGCGCGCGCCAGCGCTCGGAAATGCGCTGCATGCGTTCCTTCAGCTTCTCCTCGTCACCGGGCTCGCGGTTGGGCGCGCTCTCGGTCGCCAGCCGGCTGCCCGGCGCGCTGAGTTCGGTGATGGTGTCCAGCAACCGGTCCTGCGCCTCCGGCGGCAGGTAACCGAGCAGGCCCTCGGCGCTCCACGCGGTCGGCTGCGCCGGGTCGAACCCGGCGGCGCGCAACGCGGCGGGCCAGTCGTCGCGCAGGTCGACGGCCACCACCCGCCGGTCGGCGGTGGGTGCGGCGCCCAGCTCGGCCAGGGTGCGCGACTTGAACTCGATCACCTGCGGCTGGTCCACCTCGTAGACGACGGTCCCGGCGGGCCACGTCAGCCGGTAGGCCCGGGCGTCCAGCCCCGAGGCCAGGATCACCGCCTGTTTGATGCCCGCCCCCGCCGCGTCCAGGAAGAACTCGTCGAAGAACTTGGTGCGCACCGCCATGTTGTCGGCCATCCGCGACATCGCGCCGGCCGAACCGGTGGAGCCGTCGTGCACGTCGTTCAGCTCGTCCGGGTTCACTTCGCCGGTCGCGAGCCGGGTGAGCAGCTCCACGCCGACGGCCCGGACCAGCGGCTCGGCGAACGGGTCGTTGATCAGCGGACGCTCGGCGCGGGTCGCCACCGCGCGGGCCGCGGCCACCATCGTCGCGGTCACCCCGACGCTGGAGGCCAGGTCCCAGGTGTCGCCCTCATACCTGGTGGAAGTCATGTTTGCCCCTGTTCAGAACTAGTCCATCTAATATTTAGTCGATATAACAAGCTGCTACCACTGTACGCTTCCCGCGTTTCGCGGCAACCTTGACTGATGAGCGATCGGGTGCTGATCACGGGCGCTTCGTCGGGGCTGGGGGCCGCGCTGGCGCGCAAGCTGGCCGGGCGGCACGCGGTGGTGGGGCTCGTCGCGCGGCGCCGGGACCGGCTCGGACAGGTGCTGGCCGAGTGCCGGCGGACCTCGCCGTCCTCGGCGATGTGGGTGGCCGACCTGGCCGACACCGCGGCGCTGCAGGACCTGGCCGCCCAGGCTTGGGAGGCGCTCGGCGGCATCGACGTGCTGATCAACAACGCCGCCGTCCCCAAGCGGCGGCCCGTTGCCGCGCTGCAGCCCGACGAAGTCGAGCACGTCATGCGGGTGAACTTCTTCGCCCCGATGCGGCTGACGCTGGCGCTGTTGCCGCGGATGCTGGCGCGCGGATCGGGGATGATCGTCAACGTGTCGAGCGTCGGCGGTCGGCTCGGAATCATCCACGAATCCGCCTACTGCGCAAGCAAGTTCGCATTGTGCGGGTGGAGCGAGGCGATGGCCGTGGACCTGCACGGCTCCGGGGTGTCGGTGAAGCTGATCGAGCCGGGCCCGGTCGACACCGAGATCTGGGACCGGCCCGGCAGTGAGGAGCCGCTCTACCAGGGCCCCAAGGTGCCCGCGGACGAGGTGGCCGACGGCATCATCGCGGCCCTGGAGGGTGACGGTTTCGAGCACTACGTGCCCGACCTGAAGGCGGTCGTCGACGCCAAGAACGCCGATCTCGATGCGTACATCGCGGGAGCGGCCGGGATGGCGCCGCGATGAAGGCGCTGGTGTACGGCGTCGCGCCGGAGCCCGTCGAGGTGCCCGAGGGCGCGAACACGCTCACGACGAACCTGGGCCGCACCCCGACCGCGCTGCGCGACGTGCCGGATCCCCAACTGCCGCACGACGATTGGGTGCTCACCCGGCCGCGGCTGACCGGCATCTGCGGCTCGGATTCCAAGCAGATCCTGATGGATTTCGGCGAGGGCGACGCCGACAACGCGATGTCCTGTTTCTGCTCCTTCCCGCAGGTCATGGGCCACGAGGTGGTCGCCGACGTGGTGGCGCTCGGGCCTAGGGCCCGCGGCCTCGAGGTGGGGCAGCGGGTGGTGCTCAACCCGTGGCTGTCCTGCGGCCCCCGCGGCATCGAGCCGCCGTGTCCGGCATGCGAGGACGGCGACTACAGCCTGTGCTGGAGCTTCACCGACGGCGACATCAAGGCCGGCATCCACACCGGGGTGTCCGCCGACGTGACGGGCGGTTACGCCGAGCTGATGCCCGCCCACGACAGCATGCTGTTCGGGGTGCCGGACGCGATTCCGGACGAGATGGCCGTGTTCGCCGACCCGTTTTCGGTGTCCCTGCACGCGATCACCCGCCACCCGCCGCCGCGCGGCGGCCGCGCCCTGGTGTACGGGGCCGGCTCGCTGGGGTTGTGTGCGGTGGCGATCCTGCGGGCGCTCTACCCGGACGTGGCCGTCGCCGTGGTGGCGCGCTTCGGTGCGCAGGCCGAGCTGGCCCGGCGGTTCGGGGCCGCCAAGGTGCTGGCGCACGAACCGCGGCTGGACCTGATCGAGCAGCTGGTCGCCTGGGGCGGCGGGCGGCTGCGGCAGCCGCTGCTGGGGCTGCCGATGGCCCACCCCGGCGCGCTCGACGTGGTCTACGACACCATCGGCAAACCCGAGACGTTCGAAGTGGGGGTGCGGGTGCTTCGCTCGCGGGGCACCTTGGTGAAGGCCGGTGTGCACGCCCCCGGCCGCTGGGAGTGGAGCCCCTTGTATTTCAAGGAGATCGCCCTCGTGGGGTCGAACGCGTTCGGCGTCGAGGAGGTCGAGGGCCGGCGCAAGCACGCCATCGCCCACTACCTCGACCTGGCCGCCGGCGGCCGAATCGACTTGCGCCCCATGCTGACCCACACCTTTCGGCTCGACCAGTGGCGCGACGCGTTCCTGGCGATCGCCAACCAGGCCGACAGCGGCGCTGTCAAGGTCGCGTTCGACCTGCGCTAGGCGGGGCGGGTGGCGCGGTAGTAGTTCAGCCGCCCGAGGACCCGGTGCCGCATCGATGCCACCTCCGTGCACTCGAACCCCGCCCCGCGCAGCAGCCGGGGGATCGCGTCGCCGAGGTTGCCCGCCGCGTGGTGATTGCGCCTGATGAGCCGCGCCGCCAGGCCGTGCTCGGCGGCCGGCTCGCCGCCGATGTCCACCAGGTGCAGACTGCCGCCGGGGCGCAGGACCCGGAAAACCTCCGCCGCCGCGGCGGTGCTTTTCGCGTCCTCGCCGATGTGGTGCAGCATCATCGACGACAGCACGCGGTCGAATTCGCCGTCGGCGTACGGGAGCCGTTCGGCGTAAGCACTGTCGAAACGGACTTCGCTCGTCTTTCGCCGCGCCCGCTCGAGCGCCCGCGGGTCGGGGTCGCAGCCGATCACCTCGGCCGTGGGATGAGACCGTTTGGTACGGACGGTCAGATTGCCCGTCCCGCAGCCGATTTCCAGCACGCGCTGACCGTCGGTGATCTCGGCCTGCGCGATCAGGGCCCGTTGGACCTTCTTCATGCCCAGCAGGCGGGACAACAGGTCATAGGTGGGCAGCAGCGCGTCGTGGCCCGCGGCGGGCAGGTAGTCATGTGGATGATGTTTCGTCACATTACCCATGGTGAACGCCTGCATCGCAGAAGAATTGGTCGATTATCGGAACTAATGGGACTATCTTCGGGGATATGGCACGGCTAGCGCGGATGGTAAGCCAGCGCGGCGGCGTGCCCGTCTACGAGTACCGGGCGGACCCGGGCACGCCCCCGGTCGCGGTGCTGCGAGCGGGGCCCGGTCTCGGGGAACGCGGCCGGCACATCCACGACTTTCCGGCGCTCTGGTACGTGCCCGCGGACGGGGCGGTGCACGTGCTGGCGGCGGGCGCGGTGCTCGACCCCGCGCAGGACTTCCATCTCGACGACGGCGTCGCGGTGTTCTTCGATCCCGCCGCCTTGGGCGAGGACGCGGCGTCGGCGTGGCCGACGTGGCGGGCGCATCCGCTGTTGTTCCCGTTCCTGCACGGGCACGCGGGCGGCGTGCTGCGGCTCGAGTTGCCCGACGACCGACGGCCCTTGTGGGACAACGCCATCGCGTCGATCGAGGCCGAGCTGGCCGGCGGCCAGGACGGTTATCGCCAGGCGGTCCTGGCGCACCTGACGCTGTTGCTGATCGACCTCGCGCGGCTGGCGGGCCCGGCGGTGGCCGAGTTGCGCCGCAGCGCCGAACCGCTGCTGGCCGGGGTGTTCGAGGTGATCGACCGGCGGCACGCGGAGCCGCTGTCGCTACGCGACGTGGCCGACGAACTCGGCATGACGCCCGGGCACCTGACCACGGTCGTGCGGAGCCGCACCGGGCGGACGGTCGGGGAGTGGATCGCCGAGCGCCGGATGGCGGCCGCCCGCGAGCTGCTGACCCAGA
The DNA here is from genome assembly GCF_001414075.1 of Mycobacterium sp. UM_11. Classification (NCBI taxonomy): domain Bacteria; kingdom Bacillati; phylum Actinomycetota; class Actinomycetes; order Mycobacteriales; family Mycobacteriaceae; genus Mycobacterium; species Mycobacterium sp. UM_11. The sequence goes on from NZ_LATC01000002.1 coordinate 129,996, forward strand.
CGGAGCTCCCGGTCGCGGAGGTGGCCAGGCGGGTCGGCATCGGCGATCCCGGCTATTTCAGCCGGCTGTTCGGCCGCACGCACGGCATCACGCCGCGCGAATGGCGCGGTTCAAACCGTTAGTGCCCCTTTGGAACCGGAGATGGGCAAGTCGATCGGGGTGATGACACCCGGCCGCGCGTCGCACAGGAACGGTATGGCGTTGACGGCCGCGACGGCGGTGCTGTCCATCAACACCGTCATCACGTCCTCGCCCGGTTTGCCGAACCGGATCGTGGCGTCGACGTGTGGCCGGCCTTCGATCACCACGCTGAAGCCCTTGGGGTCGGGCCATTGCGGGTCGAGCGCGTCGTCGCTCATCGTCCAGCAGATGGCCAGCTCGACCACGGGGCGGCCGCCGCGGTGGCCGCGATACGTGCGGCGCTGGCCACCGATGGTGCCGGCCGCGAAGTCCACCCAGCCCAGGTGCAGGTCGCGGGTCAACACCGCGGGCTCGACGAACGCGTCCTTGAAGTCGAGTTCGACGCCCAGCATGGCGGCGATCATGTCCAGCGTCTCGAAGTAACCCAACCCGAATCGTTGTGTCGCCGGGTCGATTTGCGTCACCGGTTCGCGGGGGGTTTTGCCGAAGCCGAGCACCTTCCACACGTCCCACACGGGATAGGTTGTGCAGTCCAGGGTTTCGACGAGCTTGACGTGGTCGACCTCGCGGCACGCGCCGGTGAGGAAGCCGGCGACGACGTTGATGAAGCCCGGCTCGAACCCGGTGCCCAAAAAGGTCGCGCCGCCCTCCCGCGCCGCCGCTTGCAGCGCCGGGAGCTCGACCGGGTGATGGGTGCCGGTCAGGAAATCGCCCGTCGTGACGACGTTTATGCCGGAGCGCAGCATCCTGAGCACCAGCTCGTAGTCGATGACCCGGGGCATGTAGTTCACGCAATCCGGCCGAAGCTCGATCAGCGCGTCGGCGTCGTCGGTCGCGGCCACCCCGGCCGGGGCCCGGCCGGCCAGCAGGCCCGCGTCGCGGCCCACCTTGTCCGGGCCGAAGGCGTGCACGCCCACCACCTCGAAGTCGTCGCGGTCCAGCAGCACGCCGAGCGCCCTGCTGCCGATGTTGCCGGTCGACCACTGGACTACTCGGTAGGGCGCCATGCCCACACCGTAACCTCGGCGAGGCTCGGGCTCAGAGGGATTCGAAGTCCAGCCAGCGGTCGATGTCGAACTGATCGGCGACGGCGCGGATCGTGGCGCCGCCGTGGCCGGGATAGTGCGCGGGGATCACGGCGGCCTTGGTCTGGACGGCTTCGGTGAAGATCCGGCGGCGGGTCACGGCCGCGGCCGGCGCGTCGACGTCGAAGGCGCACGCGTCGGCCGGTCGACGCAGTTGCAGCGGGCTGTGGGTCAGGTCGCCGACGAAGACCGCCGGCCGGCCCGCGTCCAGCCACAGCACCGAGGAGCCGGGCGTGTGCCCGGGGGCGGCCCGCAGCCGCAGCGACCGGCTGATCTGGTGTTCGTCCGACCACTGGACGAGCTGGCCCGCCGCGTCGACCGGCGCGACGCTGTCGGCGAACACCAGCTGGTCACCGGGGTCTTGGCCGGCGGGCCCATCGGGGCTGAAGTGACGGTAGTCGGCGGCCGGCACCAGATATCGCGCGTTGGGGAACGTCGGGACCCACGCGTCGTTCTCGCGCCGGGTGTTCCACCCGACATGGTCGGAGTGGATGTGGGTGTTGACCACCACGTCCACGGCGGCGCGGTCGATGCCCGCGGCCTCCAGCGCGGCCAGGAACCCGGTGTTCAGGTGGTCCAGGGGCGGCATGTGGGGGCGCTCGCGGTCGTTGCCGACCCCGGTGTCCACGACGACGGTCAGCCCGTCCACCTCGATGACCCAGCTTTGGACCGCGATGTGCCACTGGTCGGTCGAGGGGTCGAAGAAGTCGGGCTCCAGCAGGTCGGCGTTGTCCCGCCAGCCCGACGGCGGCGTGTGCGGGAAAAATTGTGCACCCAAGTCGAATTGGAGTTCGGCCACCCGCGAAACGGTCGCGTGGCCGAACCGGACCGGGCGCATCAGGCGTTGCTGCGCAGGTAGCCGTAGACGCTGGCGAAGTTGCGGTTCACGTCCTCCGGGATGGGCACGGGACCGCCGAGTGCCTTTGCGCCCCAGACGATTTGGGCGGTGCGTTCGACCAGCGCGGTGATGTGCAGCACCTTGTCCGGTCGGGGCCCCACGGCGACCAGGCCGTGGTTGGCGATCAGCGCGGCACCTCGGCCGTCGAGCGCCTTGACGGCGTTGGCGCCGACGTCGGGCGTGCCGGACGCGGCGTAGTCGGTGCACCGGACGTCCCCGCCGCAGTACACCGCGAACTCGTCGATGCAGGCCGGAATCGATTGGTGCGCAATGGCGAACATGGTCGCCCACACCGGATGGCTGTGGATGACGCTGCCGATGTCGTCGAACGCGCGGTAGCAGGCCAGGTGCAGCTGCATCTCCGACGACGGCGCGCGGCCGTCCGCGGCGTGCAGCACGGCGCCGTCCGGGTCGATCAGGACGAGGTCGTCGAGTTGCATGTCGCGATAGTCGACCGACGACGGCGTGATGACGACGTTGCCGTCGGAGCGCCGCGCGGAGATGTTGCCCGCGGTTCCCTCGACGAGCCCCCGGCGCAGCATGTCCTTGGCCGCGTCCAGCACCGCGGTCTCGGGGTCGGCTACCGATTTCATGGCCGTAGCACCTCCGGGTTGACGATGTGGGTGGGCGTCCCGCCAGCCAGCAGCGCCTCCAGGTCGTCGGCCACCATCTGCGCCTGCCGAGCCTCAGTGTTCCACGTGGCGCCGCCGATGTGGGGCGTCAGCACCACGTTGGGCATCCCGGCCAGCGGGTGATCCGGGGACAGCCATTCGCCGACGAAGTGGTCCAGGCCGGCGGCGGCCACCTTGCCGCTGCGCAGCGCGTCGACCAGCGCGTCGGTGTCGTGCAGCTGGGCGCGGGCGGTGTTGAGGAAGACCACGCCGTCGCGCATGGCGGCGAACTGCTCGGCGCCGATCATGCCGGCGGTGTCGTCGGTGACGGGGGCGTGCATGGAGACGACGTCGGCCTCGTCCAGCAGCTCGTCCAGGCCGTGCCGGGCGTCGTCGTTGTAGGGGTCGTGGGCGATGACCCGCAGTCCCAGCCCGGACAGCCGCCAGGCGGTGGCGCGGCCGACCGCACCCAGGCCCACCAGGCCGGCGGTGAGCCCGGCGATCTCCCAGCCGCGGAACCGCTGATAGGGGATGCTGCCGTCGCGAAAGATGTTGCCGCCACGGACATCCGAGTCGGCGGGCAGCAGCTGACGGGTGGCCGCGAGCAGCAGCGCCACCGTCATCTCGGCGACCGCGTCGGCGTTGCGGCCGGGGGTGTTGAGCACCGGGATGCCGGCGGCGGTGGCGCCTTCGATGTCCACGTTGTTCGGGTCCCCGCGGGTGGACGCGATCGCGCGCAGGTTCAGGTCGAACACCGGCCCGCTCACCGAGTCACCTTCCACCACAACCACATCGGCGGACTCCGCCACGATGCGCTCGGCCAGCTGTTCGGCGCCGTAGATCCGCAGCGGGGCCTGCTCGATCCAGGGGTCGTAGACGACGTCGGCCAGCTCGGACAGCTTGGCGAACCCCGGCCCACGCAGCGGGGCCGTCACCAGGGCGCGCGGTCTTGACGTCACGAACCCCAATGCTGGCGTACGGTGACGCCCGTGTCACGTGATGGCGTCACAATCGGCATCGACGTCGGCAGCACCGCGGTCAAGGCGGTCGCCGCGGACGCCGACGGCCGGGTGACGGCGCGGGCGCGGATCCCGCACGAATTGCGGGTGCCGGCGCCGAACCGGCTCGAGCACGACGCCGACCAGGCGTGGCGGCGGGGGCCGTTGGCCGCCCTCGCGCGGCTGGACCGCCCGGACGCCAGGGCGGTGGCCGTCTCCGCGATGGTGCCGTCGCTGACGGCCGTCGACGCCGCGGGGGTGCCGACAACACCGGGGCTGCTGTACGGCGACGAACGGGGTCGGACGCCACAACAGGAGGCGCAGCCGCTGCCGGCGCTGGGGGAGGCCGCGGAATTCCTGCGCTGGACCGTGGCCCAGGCGCCGGGCGCGGCCGGGTACTGGCCGGCACCGGCGGTGGCCAACCACGCGCTGGCGGGCGAGGCGGTGATCGACTTCGCCACCGCCGCCACCGCGTATCCGCTGTTCGAGGGGACCGGCTGGAATGCCGAGGCGTGCGCCGAACGCGGCGCGAGGCCCGAGCAGATGCCGCGGGTGGAAAGCATGGGCGCCGCCGTGGGGCAGGTGCACGGCACCGGCGCGGCGCTGGCGATCGGCGCGATCGACGCGCTGTGCGAACAGATCGTGGCCGGTGCCGACCGCGTCGGCGACGTGCTGGTGCTGTGCGGCACCACCTTGATCGTGTGGACCACCATCTCGGAGCCCCGGCAGGTGCCCGGCCTGTGGACGATCCCCCACACCGCAGCGGGGAAGAGCCAGATCGGCGGGGCCAGCAACGCCGGCGGGCTGTTTCTCGGCTGGGTGGACCGCGTCGTCGCGCCCGGCGATCCGGCCGCCGCGCGGCCCGGGCACGTGCCGGTGTGGTCGCCGTACATCCGCGGCGAACGCACCCCGTTCCACGACCCGGATCGCCGGGCCATGCTCGACGCCCTGGACCTCACCCACGACGCCGCCGCGCTGCGGCGGGCCGCCTACGAGGCGTCCGGCTTCGTGGTCCGCCAGCTCATCGAGCTGAGCGGGGCGCCGGCGGCGCGCATCGTCGCCACCGGCGGCGGAACCCGCGTCGCGCCGTGGATGCGGGCCATCGCCGACGCCACCGGGCGGCCGGTCGAGGTATCCGCCGTGCCGGAAGGGGCGGCGCTGGGCGCGGCGTTCCTGGCGCGCATGGCGGCCGGCCTGGAAACCTCGATCGCCGACGCCGCCCGCTGGGCCCGCACCGAGCGCGTTGTCGAACCCGACCCCGCCTGGGCCGCCCCGATCGAGGATCGCTATCAGCGGTTCCTGGAACTGGGAAACCGCCGATGTAGCGCGCTCCCCGGGGCGGCGTTCTAGGCTGGTGCAATGACCGACCAGGACCGCAAAGCCGCCCGCCGCGAGATCGCCGATGCGTTGTTGAAAGCCCTTGAACGGCGGCATGAAATCGCCGACGTCGTGGTCGAGTCCGAGAACAACGCGGCCGCGGTCGAGGCGATCGTCCGGCTGCTCGACACCTCCCACCTGGCCGCCGAAGCGGTGATGGGGATGTCGTTCGCTCAGCTCACGGTCGACTCGCGCCGCAAGATCCTGGCCGAACTCGAGGACCTGAACAAACAGCTCAGCTTCACCCTCGGCGAGCGCCCGGCCAGCTCCGGGGAGACGCTCGAGCTGCGGCCCTTCTCCGCCGACAAGGATCGCGACATCTTTGCCGCCCGCACCGAGGACATGGGCGCCGCCGGCGACGGGTCGGGCGGGCCGGCGGGCAACCTCGACGACGAGATCAGCGCGGCGCTCGGGCGCCTCGACGACGAGGAGGCCGCCTGGTTCGTGGCCGTCGATTCCGGCGAGAAGGTCGGCATGGTGTTCGGCGAGCTGCTCGGCGGCGAGGTGAACGTGCGCATCTGGATCCACCCGGAGCACCGCAAGAAGGGCTACGGCACCGCCGCGCTGCGCAAGTCGCGCACCGAGATGGCGTGGTGCTTCCCCGCCGTGCCGATGGTGGTGCGGGCGCCGGCCGCCAGGCCCAGTTAGCGGCGATCGCAAGCGCGGCGAAGCCGGAAGCGGCGGGTCGCCGCCATCGAGCTAGCTAGCCCAGCGTCGCGGTGACGGTGACGATGTTGCGCAGCTGCGACGTCTCGCCCTGCGGGAACGTCAGCCCGTAGTCGGCGAAGTACTCCCGCCGCTCGCGGGTGGTGACCTGCCAGCCGTGGCCCGACAGGTAGTCCACGACGTTGCTGCGCTCGCCGTCGAAGAACAGCCCGGAGAGGTCGATGTCGCAGCCGATGTTCGCCCAGCGCCGGTTGAACTGCTTGGCGCGCTCGGTCATCGTCCGGCCGGAATCGCCGTGAAATTCGGTGGCCAGCTTGCTGCCCGGCGCGCTGAGCTCGGTGATGTTGTCGAACAGCTTGTCCTGGGCTTCGGGCGGCAGGTACATCAACAGGCCCTCGGCACTCCACGACGTGGGTTTCGCGGGGTCAAACCCGCTGCGCCGCAACGCTTCCGGCCAGTCGTCACGCAGATCGACGCTGACCGTCCGCCGGTCCGCGGTCGGGGCGGCGCCCAGCTGCGCCATGGCGGCGCTCTTGAACTCGACGACCTTGGGCTGGTCCACCTCGTAGACCACGCTGCCGAGCGGCCAACTCAACCGGTAGGCGCGGGCGTCGAGGCCGGCCGCGAGGATCACCGACTGGCGCTGTCTCTTATACACA